>JAICJP010000278.1 GCA_025928375.1 Candidatus Sulfotelmatobacter sp. | reverse complement strand
TTCGCCGGAGCGACAAACGGAAGCAGCGGCAACTCCGTGGATATTTACATCACGAACCTGGATGGGTCGGGCACCACTCAAGTGAGCGATGGCGTAGGCTACAACGTTGATCCGATCGTCATCCAGGTACCTGGACTGGCGCAGAAGATCGTATTCGAATCGGACCGCGATAACCTGAATGCCACCGCCAGCACCGGGTACGAAATCTACAGCATGAATCTGGACGGCACCGGGCTTGTTCGCCTGACCAGCAATAGCGTGTTTGATGGCTTCTCGCAAGCATGGTTCACGCCGCAGGCAACGGCGGCCCACACCAGGGGAACAATCCGGCCGCGGCACGGACACACCTTGGAGTCACAATCTCCCGCGCAGCGGTTGCTGCAAGGCTTCAAGTGGTAAATAACTGAGAAGAGGCAATGCCGCGCTGGAGATCAGTGCGGCATTTTCACTTTGCTACTACGACACCAGCACTTTCTCTGGTGCGGAATGGGTCGCGGTGCGCATCTGGCGCACTCTTTCATAGACCTTGCCGTACTCCCGCGCTGAGGCATTCCACGAGAAGTCCTTGTTCATGCCATTGCGCATCAGGGCTTGCCAGGAAGTCTGATCACGGTATGCCGTGAGCGCCTCTTTAATGGTGAGCAGCAGGGACTCGCCGTTGTACTCGGTAAACTTGAAACCGGTTCCCTTCCCGGTACGCGCGTCCCAGGGTTCGATGGTGTCGTCGAGACCGCCAGTGGCGCGCACGATCGGCACGGTGCCATATTTAAGGCTATAGATCTGGTTCAGGCCGCAAGGCTCGTAACGGGAGGGCATAAGGAACATGTCGGCTCCAGCTTCGATCTTGTGCGCGATGGCATTGTCGTACGCCACCTTCACAGCAATTTTATTGGGGAACTGCTTGTGCAGGCGCTGGAACATCTCTTCGTAAGCCTTGTCGCCGGCGCCCAGCGCCACGATGATCATCTCCTCGCGCGCCAAGCGGTCGGCGATTTGCGCGATCAGGTCAAAACCCTTTTGGGCCGCGAAGCGCGAAACGATTCCGATCACGGGTAGCTTCGTGTCAGCATTCTTGATTCCGAAAGCAGTCAGCAGATCCTGCTTGTCTTTGGCTTTGCCGGAAAGGTCCTGTGGGGAATACCGGGCTACCGCGAACTTGTCGTTTTGAGGACTCCACTCGTCGTAGTCGACGCCGTTCAAGATGCCGGTCACCGTGGCGGAGCGATTCCGCAGCACGCCTTCGAGACCGAATCCATACTCGGCAGTCTGAATCTCCTGGCTGTATTTTTTGCTGACCGTGGTCACGTAATCCGCGTACACCAGCGCTCCCTTGAGAAAGTTCACTTGGCCGAAAAATTCCATCTTCGAAATCGTGAACAGGTCCCAGGGAAGCATGAGCAGGGGCAAAGTGTCGGGGGGAAACAATCCCTGGTACCCCATGTTGTGAATGGTGAATACCGTACCCACATCGTGGAACGCTGGATCCTCCGAATACAGCGTGCGCAGCATGACTGGAACCAGGGCTGACTGCCAGTCGTGGCAATGGAAAATCTGCGGCACACCGATCACTTTCGAGGCTTCCAGCACGGTGCGCGAGAACAAGGCAAAGCGTTCCGCGTTGTCGGGATAATCGCCGGCAGGCGTGCCGTACAAAGCTTCGCGATCGAAGTAGGGCGGGTACTCTACAAAATAAAAATGTATGCCGCCCAGGGTTCCTCCCGAAACCACCGAGGCGAAGCGGTACTGGTCATCAAACGGGACGGTCACGCTACGCACTACTACGCCGGGATTGTCCAGCTTGGTCTGGCGGTAGCGCGGCAAGTAGACGGTGACCTGATGCCCGAGTGAGGCCAGTGCCCTGGGCAGCGCGCCCACGACATCCGCCAACCCGCCGGTTTTGGAGAAGGGAACGCTTTCGGAAGCGACGAACGCGATGTTCATGAGTGCGGAACCTCCACGGCGGGCGCGTTTCCGCGGCGCACGTTATCATGGAGCAATCAAAGGACGGCCGGTCCGCGCATAAGATGCGTGCACCGACTGGAAAGTCTACTTCCCGACAGCTAGAGGGTCAACGTGCCAAGAGCCGTATCTGCGGATCGCCCGCGATCGAAACCCAAATTGGGACAGCACTTCCTCAATGAGGAGGAATACGCCCGTCGCATCGTGGAAGCCTTGGGCGACATCTCCCAAAGCACTGTACTCGAGATTGGCCCCGGGCGCGGCATTCTCACCGAACAGTTAGGCAAGCGAGCGCGGCGGCTGATCGCGGTGGAAATGGATCGCGTGCTGGCGGCGCAATTGCGCCTGAAATTTGGCATGAACCGCAATGTCGAAATCATTGAAGCCGACGTGCTCTCGATCGACATCGATTCCCTGTTTGGGCCCAAGCCCGGGCTGGGACGTCCCGGTATCGAACTTAAGCCCGAGCCGGTGAAAGTCGTTGGCAATCTTCCTTACTACATCACCTCCGACATCGTGCTGCGTTTGTTCGAGTTTGCGAAATATTTTGACTGCATGGTCATCATGGTGCAGCGCGAAGTGGCGGACCGGATAGCCGCCGAACCGGGCGGCCGCGACTATGGAGTGCTGTCTGCGACCGCGCAGTTGCACGCCCGCGTGGAGAAGCTCTTCACCGTTCCGCCGGGGGCATTCTCGCCGCCACCAAAGGTTTTCTCTGCCGTGCTGCGGCTCACCATGGATCCGCAGCAGCAAAAACTCGGAGTGGTGGGCGATGGCTTCATCAACTTCCTGCGTCTCTCGTTTACACAAAAGCGCAAGACGCTATGGAACAACTTGAAAGGGAATTACGACAACAGCCAATTGAAACACGCGCTGGCGGCAGCGAAAGTGAAACCCACAGCTCGCGCCGAAACTCTGAGCCTGGAGCAGAGCGCCGCCATTTACCGCGCCTTGCGTGAGCAGCAGGCCGAGCCTTAGCATTCAAGTGTCGGTCCCGCATCGGCCACAGCTTAAGGAGGGACCATGGCAACTTCGACTCTGCGAAATCCTGCCGTAGCTGGACGCTTCTATCCCGGAAACTCCGACGAGCTTCGTAAGGAAGCGCAGTCCTACCTCTCCCACACCACCACTGCACCTGTTGCGGCTCTGGGCTGCATCGCTCCCCACGCCGGATACATGTACTCCGGGCACGTGGCGGGCTCGGTATTCGCGCGCATCGAGGTTCCGCGGCGATGCGTGGTGATGTGTCCCAACCACACGGGCCAGGGACATGCCCTGGCGATGATGAGCGAAGGAGCCTGGAAGACTCCCCTGGGCGATGTGCCCGTGGATCGACCCCTCGCGCAGGCGTTGCGGGAGCGCTTTCCCGCCATGCAGGAGGATTCTGCCGCGCATCGAAGCGAACATGCCGCCGAAGTCGAGCTCCCCTTTCTGCAATTGCGTCAGCCGCAACTGCAGTTCGTGCCCATCGCATTAGGCACGGGACGATTGGACATTCTTGAGCAACTTGGCAACGCGTTGGCCGAAGTTATCGCCGGGCAACACGAACCCGTTTTGATCGTGGCCTCCAGCGACATGAATCACTACGAGTCCGACGCCATCACGCGCGTGAAAGATCATCGCGCAATCGAAAAGATACTGGCACTCGATCCACGAGGGCTGCATGAGGCCGTTACCCAGCAGAACATCAGCATGTGCGGCTACGGTCCAGCGGTGGCGATGTTAACGGCGGCGCGACAACTGGGCGCGAGTAAAGCCGAATTGGTGAAGTATGCGACGTCCGGCGATGTGTCCGGCGACCGCGACCTGGTTGTGGGATATGCGGGAGTGCTGGTGAGCTGAAGCACGCAGGCCGGACCGGGCTTCTGTAAACAGATCCTCACAAAACCAAAGCGGCCCGATACTTCCGGGCCGCTGCGACAGCCCAAGGGCTGTCGCTACGTGAGTCTCATCGATGAGTTGTGAGTCTAGCGGTGTACCGGAGCGCCTCCCGCACTATGCCCCGCCGGGGGACCGCTGGGGCGGGCAGGCGGCGCGCTCGACATTGAACCTCGCTGAGGAGCATTGGATCCTCGCATCGCCGGGCCGGCGGCAGAGCGTGTCGCGGGCTGCGTCCCGAACTGCGGCGCTGGCCTCACTTCGGCGGATCCGTGTTTCACCACTTCGCGGTTCAGATGATCGAGATGGTTAATCGAACCGCGCTGGATGCCTAATCCAGCCGTCCCCGCGTTGAGCCTCACTCGGGATGGCTGCATCGAACTCATCGATCCCATAGCGGCGGCTCTGCCGACATATACCGTCTTTACCGTGCCTGCCGGAGGCGGAGCCAGCCGGGTAACGTGGACCTGACCGGTACTTGTATAGCGCGGGACTCCAACCCAGGTGTTCCAGCCGCCGGGCTGCCACATCCATCCCATGCCCGGGACCATCATCCAATTTCCATAGCGATAAGGCATCCACCCCCAGGGGTACGCCGACGCAAACATGTATCCGAACCCGGGGTAATAACCCCAGGCGCCGTCCATGAAGGGATCCCATCCCACGCCGGTGAAGTAGGGTTGCCACATCATCCCGTAGCCCGGGACGGAGGAAAATGAGCCGTAATAGTTCAGGTCGCTATAGCCATAGCCGTACGGCGTCGTGTTGTTCCTGGCGTACTGGTCGTGGTAGGAAACCGATTCTTTGTCCCACGAGTCTAGAGGCTGGTCTGGCACATTCTTGGCGACTGTGTACTTGTCCTCATCCGCGGGATTAAAGGTGGCGGTCTTCTTCTTTTCGACTACCAACTTCCCGGCGGGACCCTCGACGTCGACGTTGCCCTTAAAGACCGACAGATTGGCGGCCTGGGCAGAGGTATCGACGCGGAAGTGCGCGGAGTGATCGAGCGCGATGCTCTCGCGCGAGAAGTTCAGGTTCAGGTCATCTTTGCCCAGCCAATTGACATACGCCATGCCCTCCACCAGATTCACCTGCGACATGCGCTTGCCGGAATCGGCGAGGCTCAGCTTGCTGAACTCGACGGTGGTGTTCGGGGTCAGGCGAAGAGAGCTGCCATCTTCGAATTCAACCTCGGCGCGGCCGTTGGCGCCGGCGTGCAGCTTGGTGCCTTGAGTGATCGGCAGGTTGACAAACGCGCGTTCAAAGCCAACTCCGGCGTTTTTGTCGATCTCCACCGATCCTTGAATGTCACTGAGGCGGACGATGCGGGCTTGCGAATCGGCCAGAGCAGGCAACGCCAGAAGTGCGCAGGCTGAGGCCACGAGAACCACAAAGGTGTAGCGAGAAGGAGCGGGCATGGTAACCCCCTGGAAAGACTGTAATCCATTAGAACACGCTTTTTCCAATGGAGTTGTAAAAGGTTTGACTTTTCTGGATTGTCCGTCGTCAGACGAGGGTACTACCGGCGGTAACCGGCGCTCGAGGCTGGATTCATGTCCATGATGCGCAGGGCGCGGGCGCGAACCACGTTCATCACGCTGGAATCATCGTAAATCTGCTGCAGCACGGGTTTTACCGCCTGCAACTCGGTGATCTCGCCACGGCGGGCTTGGTCTTCCATGCGCTTGAGTTCATCGTCGAGCGCCAGCTTCTGGTAGCGGTGAAAGTAAGTCAGGCGGCGGCCGAATTCCAGGGTTGCAGCTACACTCTGGAAGATTGTGGTCAGCTGCTGCACGGCCGGCTGGGACGAATAATTGTATTCGGCCGATGTGTTCTTCTGCCCGTCGCTGTAGACCAGCTTCTTCGCCCCGGTAAAGGCCAGCTTCTTGTTGCCGGAATCAATTTTTCCCGTGAAATAGTGCGCCTGGGACGTCAATTGGAAGATGCGGGCACGGGTTCCATCGGAAAAACTGAACTCCGTTTGGTAGTTGTCGCGTTCATCCGAGTCCAGCGAGATCTTGCCGGTGGATTCGTACTTGGCGTTGCCGTCTGCCTGCACCGAAATCGAATAACGCTCGGGAGCGGAATTAGGAAAATCCAGCGAGAAGGTGATCGTTCCC
>JAICJP010000204.1 GCA_025928375.1 Candidatus Sulfotelmatobacter sp. | reverse complement strand
CCGATGGTGGCGCTGCGGCGCTCGCTCTCGCCAGTCTGTCCCTTGAGGGCAGCTACGAATTCTTTTCTGTGAGAGTGGTTCTCCATCGCGTCGGGATTGGATTGGGAGTCGGCGAGCACTTTGCCGGAAGCGTCGATGATGGTGGCGCGAGCTCCCGCCGACTGGCCTTCCTGGGTAGCGATTTCCGAGAGTGGGTGGCTCTTGTCGGTTTCGACGCGGTGAGCGAACAGGAGAGTCTTCTGGGTAAGATTGCGTTCGATCTCGGCGCGCAGGGAGGCTTCCCATGCGTTGCCGATGACGACGTAGAGGACGGCGGCGGTGGCGGCAATGACGATGAGAAAAACGGCGAGCAGCTTGAAGAAGATGCGGTTCTTCAAAGTTTCCTCGGCTGACTCGTGTCCATTTTACTTTGGGACCTCGAAGCGGTAGCCGGCACCGCGCACGGTCTTGAGATAGCGGGGATTCTCCGGGTCGGGCTCAATTTTTTCGCGGATACGGCGAACGTAGACGTCCACGGATCGTGGAGTGACGTATGCGGTATCGCGCCAGACGGAGTCGAGCAGATGATCACGGCTGAAGACGCGGCCTTTGTGGCGCGCAAAGTAATCGAGCAGGCGAAACTCCGTGGCGGTGGTGGGAACGGTGCTGCCACGGACCGTCAACGTCATGGCTGAGGGATCTATCTCGATGTCGCCGATGGTCATGGGACTGGGGGGAAGCGGGCGTTCGAAGCGACGGAGCACGGCTTTGACGCGGGCCACGAGCTCGCGCGGGCTGAAGGGCTTGGGGATGTAATCGTCGGCGCCGAGTTCCAGGCCGAGGATGCGATCGGCCTCGCTGCCTTTGGCGGTCAGGAAAATTACTGGGACTGACGAAAGGCCTGCGGTCTGGCGAATGGTGCGGCAGATTTCCAGGCCATCCTTGCCGGGGACCATGATGTCGAGGAGAAAGAGCGCCGGCCGCTGGCGTTCGGCATCGGTGAGGATGGTGGCGCCGCCGGGGTAAACGCGCACGGTGAAAGCTTCGTTTTCGAGATGATGGCGGACCAGGCGGGAAATGTCAGGATCGTCTTCGAGCACGAAGATGCTGGGCTTCACGAAATCATTTTAGCGGAGAGAGTTGCGAGTACCTAGCAGGTATCAGCAAGTTGCGGGGTGGGCAGAGAGTATTTTCATCGGATTTTAACAATTCAGGGGTGAGTTTCAGAGTCTTGCTGTCGAAGAGGAGTTGGGGGACTTGCGGCGGGGCACACTGAGGGTACAAGAACAGGGGCTACGGATCAGGAGTAGGGATCAGCAGATTCCTGCCGATTTCACGCTCAAGGGTATAAACACATTATGGGGAAATTACCAGGTTTGCGGACTTGTCTAGACTAAAGATTGCTTTCGGAGGGATCACTGTAGTGGCGCTGTATTCGGTGATTATTGATGGGCCTGAATATTTCTTGCGGGGATGGAGGGATTCGCGGGGATGGATTGTGGTCTTCAGCTTCTTGCCATCAAAGGAGACTTCTACTTGGGGAAAGCTGGCGAATTTCACTCGGCCTGCACGACCGATGGCGGTGGTCCCTACCTGGGTTTTGTTTTCCAGGGTTGCACGAAGGCGGAGGGTTACTAGTTCAACTTCTCTGGTGGGATGGGCGTAGCCGTAACGGCGATTGTGCTCGCGCCGGAAGTCTTGTAGCAAATTGGGGCTCAGCGGGATGTTGAGTTCGTATCCTTGACCTCGGTAGCGGACGTCTACGCTGCGGTGGAACTGGGGAGTTCCCTGCCAGGATTCTTCGCGGAAATCTCTGTCCGCGGTGTGTTCCATGGTTTTGAATTCGGCGGCGAGCTTGGCTTCGGGAACTTTTCCGGAAACTCGCAACAGGATGGTGCGCGAATAATCTTTCACAACGTGGCTGGCCAGAATGCCGCGGGCGGAGAGTGCGCCGGGAAGAGCTGGGACAATCACGTGGGGGATGCGCAGGGCTTGGGCGAGAGCGCAGGCGTGCAGGCCTCCGGCGCCGCCGAATGCGACTAGAGCAAAATTGCGGGGATCGCGGCCGCGCTCGATCGAGACTACCCGGATGGCTTTTTCCATGGTGGCGTTCACTACTGCGATGACTCCGGCGGCGAACTTTTCCAGGGAGAGATTCGAGGTTTGCTTTTTCAGCCATGCCTTCGTGAGGTGGACGGTGCGATCGAGGTCGAGGGTGAAGTCTCCGCCGAGGAAGCGGGTTGGCTGCAGGCGACCTAAGAGAAGATTGGCGTCCGTTACGGTCGGCTGAGTACCGCGTCCGTAGCAGATGGGACCGGGATCGGCTCCGGCGGATTCTGGGCCGACGCGGAGGACTCCGGCGGCGTCGAAACGGGCTAGCGAGCCTCCTCCCGCGCCAACGGTGTGAATGTCGAGCATGGGAACGCTGATGGGAAGTCCGGCGACGTGAGCGGCATTTGCGCTCTTGATAGTGCCTTCGACCAGAGAGACGTCGGTGGAGGTGCCTCCCATATCGAAGGCGATGATGTTTTCGAAACCGCTGGCGCGGGCGGTGGCTAGGGCGCCAACTACTCCGCCAGCGGGACCGGAGAGAACGGTGCGGACGGGCTCACGGGCGGCGGTGGAGAGCGCGGTGATACCTCCGCTGGATTGCATCACGAAGATGCGCGCGGCGGAGTTTGCAAGCCGCTTCGCGCGGCGTATTTTTGCAGACCTCAGCGATGTAGAGACGTTGCGAGCAACGTCTCTACGACAGGATTGTTCGAGGTTGCGGAGATATCTTTCCATTACCGGTTGCAGGTAAGCGTTGATTACGACTGTCGATGTGCGCTCGTACTCGCGGAACTCGGGAAGGATTTGATGCGAGATCGAGAGCGGCGCATTTAGGGACTTCAGCGCCTGCACTACGGCTTCTTCGTTCCTGGGATTCGCGAAAGAAAACAGTAACGAGATCGCAATGGATTGAGGATGAGCTGAGGCGATCTGGTCGGCGAGGGCGCGCAACTCCTCGTTCGTGGGCTGGGTAAGAATCTCTCCGTCTGCGGCGGTGCGTTCGTGGACGCCGAAGCGGAGTTCTTTTGGCACCAGAGGCGGGGTGCGATCGAAGAAGAAATCATAGAGTTTGGGGCGAGCCTGGCGGCCGATTTCTATGGCGTCCTCAAAACCGCTGGTGGTCACCAGAGCGGTACGCGCACCTTTGCGCTCCAACAGCGTGTTGGTTCCCACGGTGGTGCCGTGCAGGAGAATGAAATCTGCTGTGGGGGCGATCTTGCGGATCGCTTCGGCGATGGCCTGGGAGGGATCGGCGGGGGTGGAGAAGATTTTTAACATGCGGAGTTGGCCGTCTTCGATCCACACGCAATCGGTGAAGGTGCCTCCGGTGTCGATGGCGATCCGCAAAGGTTGGGAGCGGGCGGGCATGGTGTTGATCGCGGATCAGGGTAACATCTGCGAAACCCATGTCTCGCAAAATCGGCGAGACATGGGGCACCCCGTGTCTTTTTTGCTCGTGCAAGACCTTGGACAGCCCAAGGGGCTGTGCTTACTTGATGGTAAAGGCTAAGGTCAGCAGGGTTTTTTGTTCTACTTCGTGGGCTTTGGAACTTCCGGTGGCGGGGCTGGCGCCGGAACTGCGTTTCACGCTTAGGACGGGGCGATCTCCTGCCAGGCGTTTCAGGCGCGGGAGCATGTTGAACATTGCGCCCATGTTGGCGGGCTCTTCCTGCACCCAGACTATGTCGGCGTGCTTGCCGTGGCGGTCGAATTCCGCGGCGACTTCTTCCTCCGGAAATGGATAGAGCTGTTCGAGGAAGACGATCGCGGTACTGGTATCTTTTCTGCGGTTTCTTTCGGCCTGAAGTTCGTGGCCGATTTTTCCTGTGCAGATGAGGAGGCGTTCGGCTTCACCGACCTGCGTGTCGGGAAGAACGTTGAGGAAGTTCGTGTGGGTGAAGTCCTCGATAGGCGAGTTTGCGTCAGGGTGGCGAAGCATACTTTTCGGCGTGAAGACTACCAGGGGCTTGCGCCAGTGACGCAGAGCCTGGCGGCGCAGGAGATGGAAATACTGCGCGGCGTTGGAAGGCTGAGCAATTTGAATATTGTGTTTCGCCGCGAGTTGGATGAAGCGCTCGATTCTGGCGCTCGAATGCTCGGGGCCCTGGCCTTCGTAGCCATGTGGCAGGAGCATCACGAGACCCGAGAGGAGATTCCACTTGGCTTCTCCGGCACTGATGAACTGATCGATGATGGCCTGGGCGACGTTGACGAAGTCGCCGAACTGGGCTTCCCAGAGGACCAGCGATTCGGGATAGTCGCGGCTGTATCCGTATTCAAAGCCTAAGACACCAGCTTCGGAGAGGGTGGAGTTGTAGATCTCGCAGCGGGCTTGGCCCGGGGCGATATTCTCCAGCGGCACGTATTCGTTCTCGTTCTCGACGTCGATGAGAACGGAGTGACGCTGGTTGAAGGTGCCGCGGCGGGAGTCCTGGCCGGACATGCGAACGTGGGTTCCCGCTTTGACCAGGCTGGCAAAGGCCAGAGCTTCGGCCATCCCGTAATCGACCGGGCGCTTGCCAGCGCCCATCTCGGCGCGCTGTTCCAGCAACTTCTTCACTTTGGGATGAATGTGGAAGTCCGCGGGATATGTGGTCAGGCGGGTAGTGAGTTCAGACAATTCTTCGGACGAGAGCCCGGTCTCCACATCGTATTCGGGGCGATAAAGGCCTCCGAAGTAGCTGTTCCAGTATTTAGGCAACTCGCGCAACAGGGGCTTGTGCTTAATGCCGCCGGCTTTTTTCTGGGCCGCCTCGAATTCGGCTTTGATGGCATCGGCGCGCGCCTGAGCGTCGGTTGCCCCGATGTCTTCGGCGTAGATCTGCCACAGCGGCGGATGCTCTTTGATTTTTCTGTAGAGCAGCGGCTGGGTGATGGTGGGGTCGTCGACCTCACTATGGCCGTGACGGCGATAGCCGATGAGATCGATGACAACGTCGGTGCCGAACTTGTAGCGGAATTCGGTGGCGATGCGGGCCACGCGGACAACCGCATCGACATCCTCGGCATTAACGTGGAAAATCGGGATGGACTGGCGACGGGCGATGCATGCTGCGAAACGGGTGGAGTGCTCTTCGGTGTAGTTGGTGGTGAATCCGAGAAGATTGTTTACCACTACGTGAATTGTGCCGCCCACGGTGTACCCGGGGAGATCGGCATAGTTCATGGTCTCGGCGAGAACTCCCTGCCCTGCGAAGGCGGCGTCGCCATGGACCAACAGAGGAAGGTATTTCTCGCGGCCGCCTTCCCCGGTGCGATCCTGCTTGGCGCGAGTGCGTCCTACGGTTACGGGATCGACCGCCTCGAGATGGCTGGGATTTGAGACCAGATGAATGTGAACCTTGCCACCGCTGCGGGTGACGTATTCGCCAGTTGCTCCCATGTGGTACTTGACGTCTCCAGAGCCGAGGACGCTGCGGGGGTCGACATCTTCAAAGCCGGCAAAAATCTCCTGGGGTGGACGCTTGGCGACTTGCGCGATTACGTTGAGGCGTCCCCGATGGCTCATGCCCATGACCAGTTCGATGGCGCCCAGGCGAGAGGCGGTATCGAGCACTTCGTCCACTAACGGGATCAGGGCGGTTACGCCCTCGAGGGAGAACCGCTTACTTCCCAGATACCGCTGCTGCATGACGTGCTCGAAGATGTCAGCACGAGTCAGGAGATCAAGGATGCGTTGCTGATCTTCTTTGGGAGCGGGAGATTCCATGCGCTCGTAAATCCACTGGCGGCGGACGGGCGAGTAGATGTGATTGATCTCGACGCCGATGGTGCTGGAGTAGATGGCGCGGGCCTCGCGGGCGTAGTCGCCTTCCCTATCGAGTTCGGGGGTGAGGCGCGGGCGCAGGAATCCGAGGGGATCGAGGTCGCCTTCGAGGTATCCGTACTGGCGGTAGTTGGCGAAGACGCGGTCGCGCTCGGGGTTGGAGGCGGTAGTCTCAATGACGGCGGCGGAGCCTCCGTTGGAATTCTTAGCTTTCGGGGTCATAGGAAGCAGCTTCTAGGATAAAGGATGCGGGAGGGGGTGCGCGAGATTCTGACTACAAGATTCACTACAGGGGGCACAGGGGAACACAGGGTAAAACTAGTAAGCCGGTCAGTGGATCGGAAAGAAAGGTGGTTTGGAGATGGATGAGAGATCAAGAGAAATTCCTGCGCTGCTGGGGATTCCGTTTGATGGGCAGTCTTCTTATTTGCGCGGGGCGGCGGAGGCTCCGGCGAAGATTCGCGAAGCGCTCGGGTGCGATGCTTCGAACCAGTGGACGGAAACGGGGGTGGATCTCGGGGTTAAGGGCAGCTATGGAGATTCGGGGGACTTGGCGTTCGCAGGCGCCTCCGACGACGATGCGTTCGCGGCGATTGAGCCCGGAGTGAGTGCGCTGATGGGGCAGGGGAAGCGGCCGGTGTCGCTTGGCGGGGATCATTCGATTACGTTTCCGATCATCAAAGCGGTGGCGAAGAAGTATCCCGAGCTGACGATTTTTCATTTTGATGCGCATCCGGATTTGTATGAGGAGTTCGAGGGGAACCGGCGGTCGCACGCATGCCCGTTTGCGCGGATTATGGAGAGCGGGCTGGCGAAGCGACTGGTGCAGATCGGGATTCGGACCATCAATGGGCATCAGCGGGAGCAGGCGAAGAGGTTTGGAGTGGAGGTGATCGAGATGCGGCAACTTCCCGCTTACGCGCGGTTGAAGGCTGCGGGGCCGGTGTACATCTCGTTTGATATGGACGTGCTCGATCCGGCGTACGCGCCGGGGATTTCGCATCGCGAGCCGGGAGGGATGTCAGTGCGTGAAGCGATTGCGCACCTGCATGCGGTGGAAGGAGAAATTGTGGGCGCGGATGTGGTGGAATATAACCCTGTGCGCGATGTTTCGGGGATGACGGCTATGGTAGCGGCCAAGCTTTTGAAGGAAATCCTGGGGAAGATGATCGCGAGGTGATCGGAGAACTCGGGAAATCGAGCGATGCAGGGGAGACCGGGTCAACGAGAAAATCGATATTTCGCGGTACAATCGGGCGGCGGAAGAAGTTGAAGCTGCGTACAATTGATCTTTTATGGCGCAAAACATTTCTCACTATCTTTCAAAAAGCTTGCTGCTTGCGGTTTTGTCAGCGATCAGCGTAGGGGTGGCGTGCTCCAAGAATTCGGCACAGGCGGGGCCGCCGGGCGGGAGTCCGCAGGCCATGCCGGTCAAGGTCATCGACGCCAAGGCGGTGCCGGTGCATGACACCTCGGAGTACGTGGCGACGCTGAAATCGCGGGATTCGGCGGTAATCATGCCGCAGGTGGAAGGCATCGTCACGCAAATCTACGTGCACTCCGGAGACAAGGTGGCTGGCGGGGCGGCTCTGATGGAGATCGATCCTCTCAAGCAGCAGGCGACGGTGAAGAGCCTGGAGAGTGCGCGGGCGGCGCAGGAAGCGCAACTGAATTGGGCGCGCCAGCAGTATCAACGGACGCAGGGTCTGGCGTCGGCGGGGGTGGTGAGCAAGCAGGATCTGGACCAGGCGAAAGCTACATTGGACGCGGCGCAGGCACAGATCGATTCGCTCAACGCGCAGGTGCGGGAGCAGGAAGTGCAGCTGCACTACTACAAAGTTGTGGCGCCACGAGGGGGAATTGTGGGAGATATTCCGGTGCGCGTGGGCGACCGGGTAACCACCTCAACGCAGGTCACGACGGTGGACCAACCGGGCAGCCTGGAAGCTTATGTGTATGTTCCGGTG
>JAICJP010000271.1 GCA_025928375.1 Candidatus Sulfotelmatobacter sp. | reverse complement strand
GCCACGACGGATCACCGCGGCTCGAACTATGCCGGCGGGCAAGTGAGTTTCAGCGCAAACGTCAGGAGAAACGATCTGCAAGTTGGGCTGTACAGCTTCTATCAGCAGAACAGCGAGTTGTTGGGGGCGAGGTTCAATGATGGGAGCGGGAACGCGTTCCGGGTGGCAGAGAATCCCACGGGGAGCATGACGTCGTTTTTCATCGATGACAAGTTCAAGCCGGCGACGTGGCTGACGCTGTCTGCGGGAGCGAGGCCGACGCACTTCTCCGGCGGAGTGATGGAGAATTCGGTGAGCCCGCGGTTTGGAGTGGCGCTCAACGTCCCGAAGCTAAAATGGACGTTGCGGGCGTCGTACGGGCATTACTACCAGCCGCCGCCGCTGTTGACTGCTTCCGGGCCGCTGCTGCAGTTTGCCAACAACAACAACCTGGCATTCACGTCGCTGTACGGGGAGCGGGATGAAGAGTCGCAACTCGGGGTGAATATTCCCTGGCGGGGTTGGGTGGTCGATGCGGATACGTTCCGAACGAATGCGCGGAATTTTTTCGATCACAACAACATTGGCGAATCCAACCTGTTCTTCCCGCTGACGATTGAGCGGGCGCACATTCGGGGATGGGAACTGACATTGCGTTCTCCGCGGCTGGCGCACCGGGCGCTGATTCACGTGGCGTACTCGAACCAGGTGGCGTGGGCAGGAGGGCCGGTCAATGGAGGACTGACGGATTTTTCCTCGCTGGAGTGGGGACCGCTCGACCACGATCAGCGGAATACTTTGAATGTGGGGGCTGACGTTACGCTGCCGCGACGGGCTTATCTTTCTACCAATGTCTACTACGGATCGGGATTCACTAATGCATTTCCAGGAGAGCCTTATCCGGGAGACTACTTGCCGGGGCACACGAGTTTTGATCTTACGGTGGGAAAGGATTTTGGGGAGCGGGTTTCGGCTTCTGTGTCTGCACTTAACGTTGCGAACCGGCGGTATGAGATCGACAACAGCGTTACGTTCGGGGGATTTCACTGGAATAGTCCGCGGGAGGTTTTTTTTGAACTGAGGTATCGGTTTCACTACTAAGACAAAGGCATTCACCACAGGGGAACAGAGGGGCACAGGGAACTCCTCTATGCTCTCCGGTTCACGGCTTACTCCCTGGCCAGCTTCTCGCGTAGCAGTTCTTCCACGTCTCCCATTTTTTCTCCCAGCAGGTTGAGCTTGCGAGCCAGGCCTTGAATTTCGGATTCGGCGCGGCGGTTCACGTCGTAATCGAGCTCGCTGCGGAGACGGTCTTTGGTGTCCTGGCGGTTCTGGCTCATCATGATCACGGGCGCCTGAAGGGCCGCGAGCATGGACAAGAAGAGATTCAGCAAGATGAACGGGTAAGGATCCCATGCTCTTTTGCCGAGCAGAATCGAAGCAGTTATGTAGACGACGAGACCCATCATGAACGACAGAATGAATGTCCACGAGCCCCCGAAGCCCGCCACGGCATCAGCGATGCGCTGGCCGAAGGTAGCTTCGCGGTCGATGATTTCGTTGGGATGGCGCACGGCTCGCAGGCGAACTAATTGCTGCGCGGCGTGGAATTGGCGCCCTAGTACGCGAAGCATTTCCATGCCAGCCAGGGGCTTGCGCTGGAGGAGAATGGAGATGTCCTCGCGGTCCACTTCGACGCACACTGTATCGTCGACGGCAACGGCCTCGGTCTGGTGAGGAGTCTGCTCGAGCATGGAGGCGAAGCCGAAGAACTCGCCGTGCGTGGGCTCGTCGACCACTACTTCCTGATGCTCCTGATCGACCGTGGTGACGCGAACGCGGCCGGAAACCACGACGTAAGCGCGTCCACTGGAGTCACCGATCTTGTAGATGCGCTGGCGGGGATGAAAGGTCTTCACTTCCACCTGGCCGGCGAGGACGGCGGTTTCGTCGTCGTTGAGCGAGGCAAACAGCGGGACGTGCTGCAACACTTCAGGATTACATGCCATGGAACTTTCTCCCAGTGGGATTGCGGAGCGGGTAGGATGGCACAAAGGGCGAGGGGCAAACAACGGGGAAGATGGCAGTTGGGGCGGGTCATGGCGGTTTGCTAAATTGGTAGCAGGTGAATCCTCCAATTCAAGTCTTATCGCGCGCTCTCATCGTCGGCTTCGTGTGTGTGGCGGCTCTTTCGAGCTCGGCGTGCCATCGCACGAAAACTTCGGCCAATGCGAAGCGGTATCCGTTTACAGGCCGCATCGTTTCCGTCGACGCGAAGTCCGACTCTGCGACCATTGATGGCGACCTGATTCAGGGCTTCATGGAACCGATGGTCATGAGCTACAAATTCAAGCCGGCATCGATGCTGCGGCAGGTCACGCCAGGAGATGCGATCTCCGCTGAGGTGGTGGTGATCGAGCCCGACCCGGGCAACCGAGACGCTGAGCCGGACTACTGGCTGGAAAATGTGAAAGTGACGGGCCATGCGAAATCGCCTCCGGCGCAAGGGCCCGGTGCGATGCATATGCCGCAGCCCGGAGAAGAGGTTCCAGACTTCTCTTTGACCAATCAGGATGGGAATCGCGTTTCCTTCAAGCAGTACCGGGGCAAGGTGCTGCTGGTGACGTTCGTCTACACGCGGTGCCCGTTCCAGGATTTCTGCCCGCGGATGAGCCGCAACTTCGAAGAGATTTACAAGCGGATGGGGGATGATCGGGCCACGCATCTGTTGAGCATCAGCTTCGATCCGGAGCATGACACCCCTAAGGTGCTGCGCAAGTATGGATACTCGGTGGCGCATACTCAGGATGCGGGGGTATTCAAGCGCTGGGAATTTGCCGTGCCGAGGGCCGCGGATCTGCCGAGAATCGCCGATTTCTTCGCGTTGACGGTGACGCCGGAAGGCGGGCTCATCACGCACACCCTGAGCACGGCCGTGATTGGGCCGGACGGCAAGATCGTGAGCTGGTATCACGGGGGCGATTGGCAGGTTTCTGATTTAATGAAAGATGCCGCGGGGGCGCGGGTCCCAAAAGCTTAAGGCCGCCCGGAGTCGAGGAAATATGAAATACGTGCTATTGATCCTGGCAGTATTGGGGATGGTGGTGGCTGCACTCGCGTTGCGCGAGCATTATCGCGAATACGGCGATTCGCCGTGCAGCATCAACGAGCACTGGGATTGCGGCGTGGTGAATCACAGCAAATATGCGCTGGTGGGAGGGGCAGTTCCGGCGTTGAACGCAGTGCCTGTGCTGGGAGCGCTTCCGGTGGCGACGGCGGGAATTCTTGGATACCTGGTGATGGCGGGGCTGGCGTGGTTTCGAGCGTATCGCGTGTTGCTTGTCTTCACCGTTGTGGGGCTGGCGTTTTCGCTTTATCTGGCGACGATCGAGAAGAATGTTCTCGGCGTGTGGTGCATTTATTGCGTGATCTCGATGGGGATCATTTGCGTGATGTGCATCGTAAACCTGGGTGCGGCCATCGCGGGAGCGATGCGGAAACCGAGAGCAGCATGACGGCTTAGCCTCTTTCGAAGGCGTGCTTTTTCTCTAAATCCTCGAGGGCCAGGCGTCGTGCAGCCTCAAAGCGCTCTGATTGATTCATCAGTCCAGAGGTGGGCTCAGCCCACTCGCCCTCGATGCGCAACAAGCCTTGCGCAGCGACGAGGCGGGCGGCGATTTCCAGCAGATGGTTGGGAGTGGTCTGGACATACTGGGCTTCAGCGGGATCTGCGATCCATACGCGTGGATCACCGGCGAGACTGGTTTGCCAATAGACTTTGCGCTCGATGAATTCCGCCATGACGTCGTCGGTGGCCTTGCCGAAGATCCATTGCTGGCGCTTGAAATCGTAATGCCGGCTGGAGAAGGGCACGGGCAGGAGCTTTCCGGATTTCAAGAATTCAATCTGGCGACGGTCTACTTCCTTGCGCAGGGCGTTGATGACTGGAGCCTCGGCATCTTTCGGCTCCAGAGAGGGCATGACTTCGCGCACGGTTTGCGAGAGGTTCACGGCGACGGGCGCGTGCAGGGCATCGGAGCCCTCCAGTCGGATGTCGCCATGCAAAACCCAGAAATCGGCGCCTGACGTGGACTGGCGAAAGGGCCAATTCAATGCGATCGTCAGGGGCAACCCAGTCAGCGTGACCCAGATCTTCTTGCCTGCGCCCACAGCTTGAACCCCAGGTTCGGTCATGGTCGTATCCCTTTTCAAAAACCTTTCAGGAAAGTCGCTGGTTCATTCTACCGGAGGGTGAACAAATTCAGGGGCTAGGGACCGGGGCATAGGGATTCGTCACGCGAGGCTCTTGGCATGCACCGCCCTGTATGATCTTCTAATTAGGAGTCATGAGCCGGATGCGCCAACACGGGACGAGTCTGCGAATAGGGGTGGGGGTGTGCGCGCTGATGTGCCTGGCGCTGGTGCCGCAGCAGGCAGAGGCGCAGTTGCAACCACAGCAGCAACAGCAAGTGGTCATCCGCTTTGTGCGCGATCCCGATCCTGCGCCAGACCTCAAAGCCAAAGACCTGGACGGAAAAGAACTCAGCCTGGATGCCTACAAGGGCAAAGTGGTGCTGCTGAACTTCTGGGCGACCTGGTGTGGACCCTGCCGCGCGGAGATTCCCAGCCTGATCCGAATGCAGGAGGCATATAAGGAACGCTTGCAGATTATCGGCATGGATGTGGATGACGAAAATGAGGAGCAACTGCGCGCGTTCGTGAAGAACCAGGGCATCAACTATCCCGTGGCGATGACCTCGGATGCGGTGCGCCTGGCTTATGGAGGCATCGCCGCGCTGCCCACGGTGTTCGTCATTAATCGAGACAGCAAAGTAGTGCAAAAGCATGTGGGGCTGTTTAATCCGGCGCTGTACGAAATCGAAGCCCGCGCGCTGCTGGATATGCCTGTGCCGGCGAGAGTCGAAACGTTTCAAGATACTGGCGAAGTGTTTCTGAAGCACGCGGACCGCGCGACCATGCTGCCGGGAGTGGACACCTCGAAATTGACGCCGGAACAGCGCATGGCGGCGTTGCACAAGCTTAACGCGGAAAGCTGCGATTGCGGCTGCAAGTACACGCTGGCGCAATGCCGCATCTACGATCCCGCGTGCAATATCAGCAAGGAACGGGCGGCAGTCATCGTGAAGGAAGCTGGGAAGCTGCCGCCCCGAAATGCGCCGGACAACACCGCCGCACCGGCTGCGCCGGACAACACCGCCGCACCGGCTGCGCCCGCGCCTGCCGATCCCGCCAAGCCACGCTGACGAAAATAGATTGGAAAAGGGGGAAAGGCAAATCGCCTATAGCGGTCGCTATGGGCGGGTTTGGCGGTAATGCGAGCGCTGATTTATACTTTCAGTTCGCCCCAAGACCGCTGAACGAATCAGGAGCAGGTACTTTTCAATGCCTAAGCGTACATTCCAACCCAACCGGCGCAAGCGATCGAAGAAGCACGGGTTTCGCTCGCGCATGAAGACCCAGGGCGGCCAGAAGGTTCTTTCGCGCCGCCGCGCCAAGGGGCGCAAGCGGGTCTCAGTGAAGCCAGGCTTCCGCGAATAGCAGCCCGGAATCGTCCCCGAATCGGGGCGCAGAGACCTGCGTTCCCGTGAGTCACACAAGAGATTAGAGTTCCTGCGACCGCCAGTGTGCGTGGAGAATCGAAACAACGTCTCGAGCCTCGAGCGCGAAAGACTTTTCCGCGCCGTGGACGGCTGTTAAGGCACGCCGACTTCGAGCGGGTTTACAAGCAAGGACGGCGGCATTTTTCGGCGTCGATGACCGTGTTCTACTGGCGCAGGCCGGAAGCGGGGCCCGGACTGCGGGTGGGATTTACTGTCGGCAGGGCTTTGGGAGGCGCGGTGCAACGCAACCGGATCAAGCGCCGTATGCGTGAAGCCGTGAGACTCACGCGAGTTTGGCCGGGAGCGGCAGCGGATATTGTGATTAATCCGAAGAAGGTTGTGTTGACGGCTGATTTCGAGACGGTGCTGAACGAAGTGCGCCAGGCTTTTGTGGTGATCGAGAAGAAACTCGGCGGGAACGCCCAATGATGCGCCAGTTGGCTCAACGCGTGACGTTGCAGTTGCTGCGGGGATACAAGACGATCATCTCGCCCGTATTCCCGCCGGCCTGCCG
>JAICJP010000207.1 GCA_025928375.1 Candidatus Sulfotelmatobacter sp. | reverse complement strand
TGTCCCTACATTTTTCTTGTTATGGGACTTCGATCAGTTGCATTTTGCCGTCTTTGGCGCGGTGCAGGACCATGACTTTGCCTTTGGGATCACGAAAGACGAAGACATCGCGATCCTTGAAGTGGGCTTCTTTGATCGCCTCTTCCAGCGTCATGGGACGCATGGCCACCGATTCGTCCGAGCGGACGAGGTGAACCTCGGTGGTCTTGGCGACCGCCGGATACTTGTGCACCATTACCGGGACAGCGGTTTTCTCGTTGAGGCCGACGGCAGTCTGGATGTCCTCCTGATCGGAGTGCCCGTTCCACTTATTCACTTCTTCGCTCTTCCGGGCGGAACGCTTTTTGGATTGCCAGCGGGTTTTATATTTGATCGCCTGTTTTTCCAGGTGATCGATGGCCTCGTTTACCGCGATGCTCATGTCTTTGGCTTGCGCCAGGCCGACCAACGGCCCGTTCCGCGGATTGATGGTGATTTCGGCTTTATGACGGTGTTTTTCGACAGCAAGGATAACTTTGGTTTCGAACTTATCACCAAGAATTTTGCGGATTTTTGTAAGGCCGGTTTCTACTTCTTTGCGGATGGCGGTAGTGACTTCGTAGTGTCTTCCGGTGTACTCCACGTTCATGAGCGCCCCTCCTAAGAATTCATTGCTGAGATAAATCGGGCACTGCAGTGGGACATTTTGTAATTTAGCAATTTTGTAATCTGGTAATTTGAGATCGGATGTTTGGAGGCCGCTTCAAATTACAAAATTACCCGATCACAAAACTACCAAATCTACTTTTTGACCCGGCGCTGGTGCGTGCTGGGGATGCGCATGTCTTCGCGGTATTTGGCAACCGTCCGTCTGGTCACCTGGATGCCTTGCGATTGCAGGATCCTTGTGATCTGCTCGTCGGTCAGGGGGCGGCTGGGATCTTCTTCCTCGATCAGTTTTTTGACGCGGCGCTTCAGGATCAGCAGCGACGTTCCGCCGCCTTCCGGTCCCTGCACGCTCTCGCTGAAGAAGTAGCGCAACTCAAAAACGCCCTGCGGCGTGTGGGCATACTTGCTAGCCACAGCCCGGCTTACCGTCGAAGGATGCACGCCGATTTCTTCGGCCACCTCCTTGATCATCATCGGTTTCAGGAAATCGATACCACGTTCCAGAAAATCCTGCTGGCGGGCAACGATGGAGTAGCAGACCTTGGTGATGGTCTGCTTCCGTTGCTCAATATTCTTGATGAGCTGGATGGCGCTCTTGTAGCGCTCTTTGACGTAATCGCGCGTGTTCTTGTCGTTGACACCGTCGCGCGTGACCAGTTTCTTGTAGGCAGGATTTAGCCGAAGCTGGGGCAGATCCTCGTCGTTCATGATGACCAGCCACTCGTCGCCGTGCTTCACGAATGCGACGTCCGGCTCGATCAGCCGCGGTTGGACTATGTTGTAGCGAAGTCCGGGGCGGGGATCGAGCGTGCGGATGTATTCCAAAGCCTGCTGAACGGCCTCAATGGGGCGTCCAATAGCTTTGGCAATTTCCTTGTGCTGCTTGTTTTGCAGGCCGCGCAAGTGCTGGTCCACTACCGCGATTGCGTCTTGCAGAACCTGGGCCGTGCCGTTTCCGTTCTTTTGGAGTGCTAGCTGGGCCTGATGGAAACGAAGCTGGCTCAGCAGGCACTCGCGTAAATCCCTCGCCCCTACGCCCGGGGGGTCGAGCTGCTGGACGACTTGCAATGCCTCCTGCAGATCCGCGGCGGTGAAGTTCGGCTTGTAAACTGGAGCCGCGCGAAACGCCGGGTCCGGCGCGGGTGCGACAGCGGCAGCTCCATTTCCTGACGCAGCAGAGAAGGACGCTTCTGGCTCGTGCGCAGCCGAGGATGCGCCGTCCCCGTTCGCACCTTGATCGACGATTTCGTCAATATCCCCGGATTCTGAAATCACTCCGGGGAGTGCTGCTGCGTCGGCGGGGTCAGCTACAGGATCGGCAATGCCCAGAGCCTGAGCCTCGCCGACGATGTTCTTCGCCGTTACCGCATCTGCTTCAGGTGTTGCCGGAGGAGCGACTCCAAGCAACTCGTCGTCGCTGGCGATCAGGTATCCGTCTTCATTCAAATTTCCGATGATCAGTTCGGCAGCTTCGCGGACCTCGCGGGTCAGGCTCAGCGAGCCCAGTTGCCAGGCGAGGTGGTCCGTGAGATTCGATGGCTTGGAAAGGAAATTCTCGAACGAAGGACGCTCGATCTCTTCCATCTCGCTGTGAGTACGGTAGCCGGGATCGAGATAGTCCTGGAAAAACGAGCCGAAGTCGATCTCTTCAAAGGGATCTTTCTTTTCGGCGGCGGTGATGGGATTCTCTTCGGTGGTCGCAGCGGCGGCGCGCTCCCGGTCTTCCTCTTTCTTGCCGACTTCGTCGAGCAGGGGAACGGAATCCTCAAGCTCCTCAAGTACCGGGTTCTCCACCATCTCAGCATTGATCATGTCCTTCAGCTCAAGCTTGTTGAGCGCGAGGACAGAAACCATCTGCACCAGGCCTGGGGTCAGGATCTGGCGTTGAGACAGCTTAACGCTGAGTTTGTGCTGCAGTAAGACCATAGTTTCAGGTTTCGAGTCTCAGGTTTCGTGTACGAGTTCTTGAAACTCGAAACCTGAAACTGGACCTTCTTAGACCAAAGAGAAACTCTCGCCCAAATAAACTCTGCGTACTTCCGGATCATTGGCCAGCTGCCCGGGCTGTCCCTGACGGAAAATCCTTCCGTCGTCGATAATGTAGGCCCGGTCGGTGACCGAAAGCGTTTCGCGAACGTTGTGATCCGTGATCAGCACTCCGATGCCACTCGACCGCAAGCTGCTGATGATTTTCTGCAAATCCAGCACGGCGATGGGGTCGATCCCCGAAAACGGCTCGTCCAGCAAGATGAACGTGGGATTGATGCAGAGGCAGCGGGCAATTTCCACGCGCCGGCGCTCTCCACCGGACAGGGCGTATCCGCGGTTCTGGCGGATGTGCTCCAATCCCAGTTCATCAATGAACTTTTCCATCTTCTCGCGGCGCTCGTGCCATGAAATCGGCTGAGCCTCCAGCACGGCGAGGATGTTTTCTTCTACCGTCAGCTTGCGAAAGACAGATGCTTCTTGTGGGAGATAACTGATGCCGTACTGACGCGCCCGGAGATACATGGGAACGTCTGTGATGTCCTGGCCGTCATACAAGACGCGGCCAGTATCAGGGGGGATCAGTCCAACGATGGCATAAAACGTGGTGGTCTTGCCTGCGCCATTAGGGCCTAATAATCCAACAACTTCGCCCTGCCGAACCTCCAGGCTAACCCCGTTTACAACGCGCCGCCCCCGGTACGATTTGCCGATTTCTTCTGTGGCCAGGGTACGCATTTATCTTGCCAACTTAACGGGCCACCCGCGTCTGTGTAACCACAGGATTATTTGCTTCGCCTTCTACGAGCACCCTATCATCGCGTCTAAAGAAAGTCAACGAAACCCCGGTAATCTTGCCCTGTTCGGCATCAAAAATGCTAGGAGGTCCGCCGCTCAGGACGAACTTGTTCTCGGCCACCGTGTAAACCAGCTTCTGACCTTCCGCCCGGCGGCTCGGCTGCTGGATTACCACGCTGCCTTGGGCGATGATGCGGTCGAGTTGCCCAGGCGCTGCAAGAGTCTGATTTGAAGTCGTTTGGCTTCGCGGGAGTAGGACGGCGTCCAAGGTGTCTGCCGATGCGGTGAACTCGGCGGCTTTGGCGACCACGCCGCCCTGATAGTGAATCTTGCGTTCGGAATCCATGTATGTGAGCTTGAGGCCGGTGATGGTGATCGGAGTGGAGGGGGCGGGTACGGTCCCATTCTGGCCTGATTTGCCTCCATTTTCGCCAAGATTGGTCTTTTCCGACTCCACCAGAGTCGTTTTGACGGGGTGCCGAGGGCTTCCCTGCGCCACAACGGCTCGGTGATTGCGGTCAAATTGGATCGTAGGGGCCTCGATCATGTTCGCGTCCTGCCACAGCCTGACGTCTCCGGAATAAACCGCAACTCCTGCGGGATTACTGCGCGTGATCATGTTCGAGGCGGTGACGTGGATGGGAGATGAGGAAGCCAGCAGCGCACCGGATGGCTGGTCCTTGAGCTCACTGTAGGTGCTTTTGACAGAGCCTTCGGCCAGGGCTTCGCCGGTGAGACGATTAATTCGCATTCGATCGGCAGTGGTGCCCATCCCGCCCTGCTCGACTCGAGGATTTTCGTTCAGGACGAGCATCTGATTAGCGGGAGTATAGCGAGCTGAATTGGCCCAGGCTTGCACTTGGCTGGCTTGCTTCTGGCTCTCGGTGTAATGAACGTGTCCGGTTTGCGTCAGGACTTCGAGCCCGTGGAGATGAAACGTGGCATCGACGGCATCACTGGTGCTGATTCTGTCGGGCTGGTCGGGACTTGAGTTCACAATCTGCGCGTTGGGAGCACCATGAACCCGAGACAGGTGATTGCGGCCGTCTTCCATGCTGAAGTCGGCGTCGAATCTTCCGGCGGTAACTACCGTCTGCTGAGGCGATGATGTTGAAGCCGATGCATTCTGCTGGGCGATGATGATTTGTGCCGCCCCGGACGTATTGGCATGCCGCAGGATGTGCCCTTGTGCGACGCTGAAGTCGATCACTGGGGCGGTGAGTTCGAAATCCTGAGCCGAACCGCTGGCCTGGGTGTGAAGGTCGCTCCCGATCTGCTTCAGATGTGCCCCATCCAGAGCTTGAACGGTCTGCAGCTGGTTGTTGCGCCCGAAGTTGAGAACCACGCGGCCGGCATCGGCGAGCATGGGCTGATCCCCGGTCTGCTCGATATGAACTTTGCCGCGAAGCGTTGCGGTGCGAAGCACATCTTCCTCCGGGACAAACAGGAACTCAGCTTCTTGCGCGTTTCCGTGGATCTCCTCCGGCGAGCCGGTAGCCGTTTTCCGACGACTGCGAGAACCTCGGGTAGTTGCCGGAACGCGGGCATCAGCCCTGACGTTTCCCTGCGCGAGCACATTCTCCACGTGATTGTCCTGGGTCAGATGAAAGGTCGCGCTATCGGCTGAGACCGCTCCCTCGTGACGCAACCCGCGTGGATGATCCAGCACGATTTCGCGGGGCTCGTTGGTGATCACGCCGCTCTGCGCCTCGATGGTCGCAGCTTCCGGGCCGGTAAGCGTTAAGTGGACTTGTGAGTCCAGCGTCAGAGTGTGGCTTTTGGAGGCATATCTCACTCCCATGGCCCAGCCGCTGGCCTGTGGAGTCACGACTTCCACCTTGGCATTGGTGAATGCGTTGCCCGAATCCTTGTTGAACACCAGATCGCGGGTCTTCAGGTGAATTGGATTCTTGGTTTCCTTAGGCGTGGCCTGGTCCGGGCTGGCCATCCCGGCAGGATTCGCGACCAGATCAATTTGTACTTCGCCGTTTGCGGTTACGTCGCCGGTTTTCTGGTTATAAGCAAAATTTTCGCCATAAATCTGATCGAATCGCGAGGAGTCGGTTCCGTAAAGGATGATGTTGACATTGTGCAATTCGGCATTGCCGTTCAGCTTGAATTGCTTAACGCTGCTGGCCTGTACGGTGAATAAAGTCCGTTTGCCATCCGACTTCGAGATCTGAAATCCATTCGCGGTCTGCTTGATGTCTACGCCCATTTTGTTCGGGATGGACTTCAATACGTTAGTCGCCTTCGAGCGCGCGTAGAAGTACATCCCCACGACCACGGCTGTAAGCAGCACAGCCGTCGCAGCCAGCAAACGGCGCAGACGATAGATCCTGAGGGGCATCTGGGTTCAGTGTACTAAACAGTTCCCGGTTCTCAGTTATCAGTTCTCAGTTGGTCCGGAGTTCAACCCTCATCTACACTTTGGATGCTGTGAAGACTGACGTCAAACCACCTCTGCTCGACTTTCGTAATCTGCGGGTCATGCGCGGACAGAAGATCGCGCTTGATGACTTCAGCCTGCGGATTGGGGCGGACGAGCATGTTGCCATACTCGGTCCAAACGGATGCGGGAAGTCAACACTCATCAAGACCATTACGCGGGAGTGTTATCCGGTAGCGCGGGATGACTCTTCCATGACGATCCTTGGGCAGGAAACATGGGATGTGTTCCGGCTGCGAGCGCACCTGGGGATCGTTTCCAACGATCTGATGCTCTCATGCACCGGAGAGGCCAGCGGTCTCGACGTTGTGCTCTCGGGCTTCTTCAGCAGTACAGCTATTTATCCCAATCATCTGGTCGAACCTGCGCACAGGGATGTGGCGAACGCGGCCCTGGCGGAACTCAGCATTCCACATTTGGCGGATCGCCCGGTTTCGGAGATGTCGTCGGGCGAGGCGCGCCGCGTGCTGATTGCCCGGGCTCTGGTCCACAAACCGGGGGCGCTGGTGTTCGACGAGCCCTGCAACTCGCTGGACTTGGCCGCGCAGCACAATGTACGGCATACCATGAGTTCACTGGCCCAGGCGGGCACAGCGATCATCCTGGTCACGCACGAACTCGCCGATATCGTGCCGGAGATTCAGCGCGTGGTGCTGATGAGCCGCGGGCGAATCGTCGCGGACGGGCCCAAGGAAGATATCCTGCAGGTTCAGCGATTGAAGGAACTGTTTGGGGTCACCGTGGAGATGGCCCGACGGGACGGCCATTATCACCTTTGGTAGGCGGAGTTTTGAAGTCGCGCAGGGTAAGCTCCAGGCCGCCATATTCCGGGTGATCGTTGTTGCCGATGGTGAAGGCGATGTCGATGGAGTCCCCCGCCAGAAGCTGATGCTTCTGCACTCGTTCCGCCATGTGCCAGCCGAGGGCATCGAAGGTGATCCTGGATCGAAAGTCAGTTCTCAGTTCCCGGTTCTCAGTTGTCACTGAAGCTGCTGCACCTTCACGTTCACTGCGGCGGATGGCTGCAGCGTCGGGATGACAGCGCGGGGTGGCGAGGATGGCGGCCGGGGAAAGTTCATCCGCGTCTTGTGCAATAGCGATCGGCCCTGCCCGAAGTTTCAGCTTTACGTGTTTATCTTTCAGTATTCTGGGCGGGGCGCACAGTTGCGCTCCGCGTGCGGCAAAGACCGGTTCCGGATTTCCCATGCCATAGGGCTCCAATGACTGAAGCGCTTGGAACAAGTCCGGCGTGACTTCGGCTAAAGACATTTCCTCGTCCAGATCCAAAACTGGTTCGAAGTCTGCGAGCGTGAGTTTGGTGCGGGCAAACTGATCGAGACGCGTCCGCAGCTCCGCGATATTCGCAGCCGGCATGGCAAAGCCGCAGGCATGAGAGTGTCCGCCATAGCGTGAGAACAGGGCGCCGCAGGATTCCACTGCTTCCAGGAGATGGAAGGCGCGGATGGAGCGGCCCGAGCCGTGGGCTTCATCTCCGTCTCGTGAGATGACGAGGGTGGGGCGGTTGTAGCGTTCGACAATCCTGGTCGCGGTAATGCCGATCACACCGCGATGCCAACCATCGCCATCCATAACGATGCAATAACTTTGCGAAAGGGCGGGATCGGAGGCGAAGCGTTCTTCGACGGCGCGCAAAATCCTCTTCTCTTCTTCCTGGCGATCGGTATTCAATTTGTCCAACTTGGCGGCGATTTCGCGGGCGCGCACCTGATCCTTGAGCGTGAAAAGCTCGATGACATCGCGGGCGACATCCATGCGTCCGGCCGCGTTGATACGGGGAGCGATGCG
>JAICJP010000061.1 GCA_025928375.1 Candidatus Sulfotelmatobacter sp. | reverse complement strand
CGCCCGAATTTTGATCCGGAACTTCCGAAGGTGATCGGTGACTCAAATCAGTTGCTGCAGGTCTGCCTGCAACTGCTGGCCAACTGCCTGCATGTGTTGACGGAGAGAGGTGGACGAATTCTCACGATCAGCACCCAATCTCACGCTGGAATCTGTGTGCTGCAAATTGCTACCGAGAAGCTCCCCAGCACCGCTGCTGCTTCTCAAGATGCTGAAAACACCTTGGCCTTAAGCGCGTGCCGGGGCATTCTTCAGGAACACCGAGGTCAACTGTGCCGCGAATCCAGCGCGGATGGTTCTGTCCATCTCCGGGTAGAACTGCCGGCGGCCGACCCAGCTCCGGCCAAGCCCAAAGAATCTACAGTGCCGGTGATGTGGCAATCTCAACCGTACGCTTGAGTTGACCACAGGCCGCGAAGATGTCACGACCACGCGGACGGCGCACGAAGGTCAAAATTCCAGCGTCCCGGAGAACCTGCTGGAAGCCGGCGACCGCGTCCACATCCGGGGTAGCAAAGGCAATTCCCGGCCCGGGGTTCAAGGCGATCAAATTCACACGCGTGCGGATGCCGCGGAGGAGTTCAACCACTTCGCGGGCGTTTTCCGGCAAGTCATTCACGCCCTGCAGCAGGACGTATTCGAAGGTGACGCGTTCGCGATTGCGCAGCGGGAATTCGCGGGCAGCTGCCATGAGCATCTCCAGATTCCACTTCTTGTTGAGTGGCATCAGGCGACTGCGCAGATCGTTATTGGAGGCATTCAGCGAAATTGCCAAGCGGGGACGAATGGCTTCCTGCGCGAATTGCGGGATGCGGAGAACGATTCCGGCGGTCGAGACCGTCATTCGGGACTCTGCCAGTCCTGTTTCCTGTACGAGTAAGCGAACAGCTTTGATGAAATTGTCGTAGTTGAGGAAGGGCTCGCCCATTCCCATGAACACCAAATTCACGCGGTCGTGTTGCGGAGAAACGTTCTGGTCGTTCAGGACAGCCAAAACCTGTCCGGCAATTTCGCCGGCAGTCAGGTTGCGTTTCACTCCGAGCAGAGCCGTCAGGCAAAATTGGCAATCTACCGCACACCCCACTTGGCTGGAGACGCATATTGTGGCCCGACTCCATCCGCGAGCACTGCTGCCTCCGGGATCGATGGTTTCGAGCGCTTCGTCCGCTTCTCCGCCGTCCCCTTCGGGCATCCAGACGGTCTCAACGCTTTGGCCGTCGGGAAACCCAATCAGGTAGCGCACTGTGCCGTCCTGGGATAAGAAACGCTGTTCAATCCGGGGCAGCCCGACAGAAAAACCCGCTTCCGCCAGTTTTGTCCTGAGTTGCTGAGGCAGCGTGGAGATTTTGTCGCTGGAATCGACCCGCTGGCGATAAACCGCGTCCAGAATCTGGTTGGCACGGTACGCCGGCTCGCCCAAGCTGCTCACGAGCGAAATCAGGTCAGCTCGATCCATCCCGAGCAACGTGTTTTGCGGAACTGGATTCATGGCAGCAACTTCTCAGAGGACGGCTGGGGTCCGATGGGGCCATCGGGCAAGCCGTCAAGACGCCCGTGGTGAACCTGCAACTATTTGATTCTACACGCATTAACTATTCTCGCACGCTTTCCCGTGCTATGTCAGAATAGATCAGGCCTTCCGCCGCAGGTTCACCCGGAGTATTACCCAGTCCGTTGGATGGCAGGATCCGCAATCATGGTTCAGGAAACGCGTAACATTCGTCGCCAAAAATTGCCCAATGGGCTGACCATCATCACGGAACAGATGCAGCACATCCGCTCGGCCTCGATCGGAGTATGGCTGCAGACCGGGTCGCGGGACGAAGATGCCCAATGGAATGGGATCTCGCATTTCATCGAGCACATGGTTTTTAAGGGCACCAAGAACCGTACGGCCGAAGAGATTGCCCGGCAGGTCGACTCCATTGGCGGGAACATGGACGCTTTCACCGCCAAAGAATGCATCTGCTTCAACGTCAAGGTGCTCGATGAGCATGTGCCGACGGCCCTGGACATTCTGAGCGATCTGGTTCTCAACCCCGTGTTTGACGCGAGTGATATTGCGCGGGAACGCGGGGTCATCATGGAAGAGATCAAGATGGACGAGGACAACCCCGATTACCTTGTGCATGAGATCTTCACCCAGAACTTTTGGAAGGACCATCCGCTGGGGAAGCCGATCCTGGGAACGAAAGAGACGGTAAAGCGGTTCGAACGCGATTCGGTGGTCGAGGCCTACACTCATCGGTTTGCGCCCAGCAACATCATCGTCTCGGCGGCGGGCAATCTGGATCACGACCGCTTCGTGGAACTGGTAACCGGGAAGTTCGAGCATATGAAGCCGATGAGCAACGGTTTCCATTCGTCGGCGCCGAAAATCATCTCGCGTATTACTCTGCGCAACAAAAAGGCGTTGGAGCAGGTGCAATTGTGCATCGGAGTGCCGGCACATCCGATCGCCCACGAGAAGCGACATGCCGGATACATTCTGAATACCGTACTGGGCGGAGGCATGAGTTCCCGACTCTTCCAGAATATTCGCGAGCGCCAGGGGCTGGCATACTCCATATACAGCGATCTCAATCCTTATCGCGATACCGGTTGCCTGGCCGTGTATGCCGGAACCTCGCTGGCTTCGGCTTCGAAGGTCGTGCAATCTGTGGTGAGCGAATTTCGCAGGTTGAAGAGCGAACCGGTGCCGGAAGAAGAACTACGGCGCTCCAAGGCACAACTGAAGGGCAGCCTGATGCTGTCGCTGGAATCCAGCACCTCGCGCATGTCGAACCTGGCGCGGCAGGAGATGTATTTCGATCGCTTTTATGACCTGGATGAACTGATCGCGCGCATCGAAGCCGTGACCGCAGAAGACCTGACCAGTCTCGCGAACGAATTCTTCAAAACTGAAACGGTTGCGGTGACGGCTCTGGGGAACTTGAATGGGCTGAAGCTGACGCGCGACCAGCTAGCCTGCTAGTTCGAACCACTCGCCCCGGAGCGGGGCGTCCATCCTTTGTAACTTTGCCCCGGATTGTTCATCCCATGTTGGCCCGCAGGTAGAAGCCTGCCGCACAATTCACTGAGGAGAATCTATGAAGAAGCTCGTGAGCAATCTGGCGCTGGCGTGTGCCCTGGCAATGTCGATGACGGCCTTTGCCCAGGACCAGATGAAACAGGATAAGCCGATGAAGAACGACGCTCAACCCAAGACGATGAAGAAAGACCAGATGAAGAGCGAGAAAAAGAGCAAGAAGGCGGCGAAAAAAGATCAGATGAAACAGGACAGCATGAAGCACGAGAATATGAAGAAAGATGAGATGAAGAAGAACTAGGCAGCAACGAGTGTGCCCCGTCCGATCGGCGAGTCCGCCGAACCGGGCGGGGTTTTTGCGTTTCCGGCATGCGACTTCGGATGACGTGGTTTACTCTCCCCCATCCGGTTTGGGGTCGGCGATGTCCGGTTGCGAGGTTGCTTCCATTTCGAGCGAGGTTCGGCCAGCGCTCGCGGTCTGCAGATACTTCCGCATGCACCGCACACAGGGCACGTAGCCCTGCTGTACGGCTTCTTTGGCGGTCAGCGTCCTTTCCCGGTCCTTGTTGTGTATGAACTCGCAACCGGGAACATGAAACTCTTTGGCATCCGCCGATACCACCACAACCATGTCAGGGGGGATATCGCGGGCGGGCTGTGCGTGCGCCGACAGCAACGGCTGTGGCACAGTTCGTGAACTCGCAATGCGGACTCCCCCGGTAATCAGCAGCAGCGCGGCGAGGGGTACCAGCCAGGCCGACCAGGGAGACCAGCTTCTGCCTGGAGTTCGCCGACTCTGAGCGAGCCTGTGTTGCAGCCTTGATCCGAATCCTGAGGGCACTTCGATCATGCGCTCGTCGCCGTAAAGCTGAACTACGTTGCGCGTTCCCTCGAGCAGCGACCTGCAAGCCGAGCACGTTTGGAAATGCTGATCCATACGGGCGCGCAAAGACGCCTCGATGTCACCTTCGAGATAGTTCGAAATTTCGCGCCACACGTGCTCGCAGTTCACGATGTTGTCGTTCACCATGGCTTCGTTCCCTTCTCGAACGGCAGGCGGCTGAACCAGCCCTGCTCCCAACCCGCGGCCAGCAGGTCCCGCAGCATGAGACGCGCGCGCAAAAGGCGCGTCTTGACCGAGGCGATCGAGATGCCAAGCGCGTCGGCTGTTTCCTGAATGTTCAATTGCTCCATATCCCTGAGTACAAAAACTTCCCGATACTTGCGATCGAGGGAGGCCAAAGCCTGAGCGAGGCGCTGGCGAACCTCTTTGCGTTCCAGAGCCTCGGAGGGAATCTCGCGCCAGTCGGCAAAATCACGAGGTGCGTAATCGCTTTCCTCGTCGCGACGATCGTCGATGGCTTCCATGACGCCGCTTCGTTCTTTTCGCCGTCGCATGAGGGCCTCATTGACCGTGATTTGAATGAGCCAGGTGCTGAACCGCGCGTCGGCCCGGAACTGTCGAATGGCCCGCAGCGCCTTCAGCATGGCCTCTTGCGCGACGTCTTCGGCGTCGCTTTCATTGCGCAGAATGGCCATGGCGGCGGCAAAGACGCGCCGCTCGTAGGGACGAACCAATTCATAGAACAAGTGGTTCTCGCCGCGCTGGACCCGGTCGATGAGTTCCAGTTCATGGCTGGTTCCCGCCGGCACCGGCTTGTTCAGGACGATATTGCCTTCGGGCATCTCTCCCGCCGTGTCAGTACTCTGGGTCCTTCTTCCATCCTGTCAACATCGAGACGAAGTTATTCCAGCCGTGCAGAACCACCATGACCAAATGACCAAACACAAAGGCCAGCATGGCCCACATCACGAGAAAGTGCCACAAGCGCGCCCAGTGGAATCCCCCCATCAGCCATGCCAACGACGAAAGTTGCACCGGCTTCCAGATAGCGAAGCCGGTCAGAACGGAGAGCACTCCCAGTACGATGACCGTGGTATACGCGTGTTTCTGCAGCGGATTGTAAGGCTCCGTCGCGGGCGGCTTCTTGCCCAAAAAGAAGTAGTGCTTCACCATGGGCCAGATACCCGGAATGTCGCGGTGTGTGAACAAAATCTGCCGGTAATTGCCGCTGAAGATCTGGTATGCGACGTAAACCAGTCCGCTCGCCAGGTAAATCCACATGAACGTCAGGTGCCATTGCAGGGCGCCGCCCAGCCATCCTCCGATGGCAAAGGCTTTGGGCCAGTGGAGTAGATCGTGCTGCGGGATCTTCGCGCCGAAGCTGGGGAACGCACGAAATATCTGCAGTCCGCTGCCGACCAGCACAAAAAGCGAGATGGCGTTGATCCAATGGCACCAGCGGACGACTAAGGGATGCTCATACGCGGCTCGGCCCACCGATTCCGTCTCGTCGCCCTTAGTGCGAATGATTTCGAGGATTGTGCTGCTCATATCATTAAACTCAAAAATTCCTAGAGGCCGTAAAACGACGAATATCCCTGGTCCTCCCAGTAGCCAACCTTTCCATCCAGAACATTGGTGACCGTCAAAGCAGTCAAATATTTCGCCTGCTTGTAGCCGATTTTGGTTGGAACGCTGAGGCGTAGAGGCGCACCGTGCTCACGAGTCAGGGGACGATCGTACATCTCGTAACACAGCAGCGTCTGCGGATGCAGGGCCGTCGCCATGTCCAGCGACTCGTAATAATCGTCGGCACAAGCGACCGTGATGTAGCGGGCCGAAGTATCAGCACCAATCATGTTCAGGAAGTCCGAAAGACGCGCGCCGCCGAATCTGCCAATCACGTCCCAACCTTCTACACACACATGCCGCGTATTCTGCCGGAACCTAGGCAGGGCTTGAATCTGTTCGAGGCGGTATTCGGCGGGGTTCTGCAGGGCACCACTGACGGTCAGCGTCCAGTTTTCGAAGATCACTCCAGGATCATCCACGTCATAATCATTGATGGGAAATTGTTCAAAAGGCGTAAGGGCAGCGTCGGCGAAGGTGGGAGCGGGATGCCCGCGCCGAAACAAGCGCGCGGAGGCCCAATCACTGACTCTCAATCCCTTTGTCAGGAGAGCTTGCTGAATTTTGGGCACGGCAAAAATCCCCAACGCCAGGACGGGGGCAACTTTCAGCAGTTCCCGGCGCGATATTTGCGAGAATTTAGCCTGTTGAAGGGCGCGTACGGCTTCCCGCGCCGGCGCTAAAGAGGGCGAATCAGCGGGTTCCACGGCCGCTTCGCTCGCGACGTGAGTCTCGCTGCCGTCCTCGCTAGCGACGGGTTTCCTCGTATCGGGTTCCATGATGGTTTCCGGCTGATTTCTCGCTTATCTGATTCAGAGCCCTGCAGAAAGTTACGACACCATACCACGATCCTGCGGGCTGGGCGAAGCAATGTGCCGGAAGTGCCGAGGAACGCCGTTTCTGCTGGTTTTTTGCCCCCGAATCAGGCGATAATCACTGAGTTTCACGCCTTCAGTTTGGATCGTTATGCCCGACCCCAAGCAGCTTCCTCCGGTTCGTCATCTGTCGCAAGGCGCTTCGCCCAACGCGAATGCCGTAAAACAGCAGCGCCTAATGGTGGCCGCTTTCATCATGCTTGTAATTGCACTGATGGCAGTCCTTTACCATGATCGTGATTTCTGGTTTCCAGACCAGCAACTGGTTCAAGAACAGCCAGAACCGACGTCTCCTGCCCCGGCATCTTCGGCGAGTGCGGTGGCGCCAAAGCAGGCACCAGCCTCGCCCAAGACGAGAGCGCATCACCATGCAGTGCCAGAGCCGCAGATCGTACAGGAGCCGGGTCCGGCGATCACGACCGTGAGAACCGTTTTGCCACCTCTCGATGTCGAGGTGATCGCTGGGGATTCGCATCGCAACCTGCGCCCGGCAAACAACTCGGTGAAGGTTGATTTACAGCGGGGAGCGGCGCCAGCGAGAGCGAGAACTAGCGCTCCGGCAGCTATTGAACCGGAACCGGCGCAGGTGGTCAAAGCGGCGGAGCGGGTTGAGGTATCCGCCAATGCCGCCGATCTGGTGACGCATTCGGTTACGCCAGGATATCCCACGTTGGCGCGGCAGATGAAAGTTCAAGGGTCAGTCATCATGCTGGCGGTGATCGGTCGCGACGGGCTGATTCAGGAACTTCGACTGCTAAGCGGCCCGCCTATTCTTGCCGGAGCTGCACAAGAAGCGGTACGACAGTGGCATTTCAAGCCTCACTACATCGGCGCGGAGCCGGTGGAGACGCAAGCGAAGATCACTGTTAACTTCACTATTTCGACGAACTGAGTCCGCAACAGTAAGCCTCGGTTGCGGGCATTCATTTCACGCGATTGTTGCCTCAAAACAAAATCTTGTCACAAATGACGAGCGCCCTGGATTCTTTTAAATCCAGGGCGCCCGGGCAGCCCTCCCCCAAGAACTGTCAGTAACGAAAATAGAACGGTTGCAGATTTCTGCCTATAGCCCAACCCGGCCAGGACTTGCACGAGAGTGGCACCCTATATCTCGATGAAAATGATGCGTTTCGTTGGTGTGCGCAACCGGCTCTGCGCTGCTATGGATTAAGTCTTTTCTACGACTGCCGATGAAAGCTCACAGGTGCGTTCGATTCGCGCCCAGGCAAATGGCTGCATTTGAGGACGCTGAAATCTGCCGTGACATGCTCGAGAATGTGCCAGTCGCCTTGTGCGTGGTGGACCTGCAGAAAAGAATCGTCTTCTGGAGCAGCGGCGCGGAACGGGTGACCGGCCATCTGCGGCATGAGGTCCTGGGGCATTCCTGCATCGCGGAACCCTTGCTCCACTGTGACCAGCCCGGATGCGAATTCTGCGATGAGCACTGCCCCGTGGCCTGTGCTATGAAAACGTCGCAGGCGGTCGATTCGGCTGGATTCCTTCGACACAAGGACGGGCACGATATCCCAGTGAGAATTCGAGCCGTGCCGGTTTACAACCAGCATCGTTCCATCATTGGCGCCCTCTCAACGTTTGAGGAGTTGCAAGCCGGAATCAGCCGCGAAAGGGGTGAGGGGAACGCCAGCAGCCCTGATTACGAGGACCATGTTACCGGAGTGGCCAGCCGCGCCATGATGCAGGCGCGATTGCAAGCAAAATTGGCTTCTTTGTCTCAGGGGAACTGTTCGCACTGGGCCTTCCTAGTACAGGTTCAGGGCCTGGCGCATTTCCGGGCGAGCCTGGGGACCGAAGCTGCATCTTCTCTCCTTCGGCTGATGGTGCGTACGGTCGAGAGCTGTCTCTGGACTAGTGATCTTGTCGGGCGCTGGAGCGATGATCAATTTGTCCTGCTTGTGGATGGAAATCGAGAAGAGGGAATCGAGGCTTTACGGGCCCGAATCCGGCGGATGCTTGCAGCAGAAGGGATCGAGTGGTGGGGAGAGCGGCGATCCCTACCGGTGCTGATTGTAGGGACGGCAGCAGAGACGGGAGACACCGTCCAATCGCTCGTGCAGCGTCTGCATAAGTTGTTACCTGGTGAATCGGGCTGTGTGCCCGGCAATGCTGGGTGCGCGGGCGGATGAGCGGGTATTAGCATGTTTGCGATTATCGGTATCGTGGTGGTGTTCGGCTGCATTGCGGCCGGATATCTCATGGAGCACGGAAATATCATGGTGCTGCTTCAGCCGGCGGAGTTGCTCATTATCGGCGGCGCAGCCGTCGGCACCGTTCTGGTCGCCAATCCACTTCACATCATCAAGAAGATCGCGACGGGAATTGTGGGAGTCTTCAGCGGATCGAAGTTCGGCAAGCAAACCTATATCGATGCGCTGAAGATGATGTATGACTTGCTCAACAAAGCCCGCAAGGACGGTTTGATGGCTCTGGAGAATGACGTCGAAGAACCAGAGAAGAGTGCAGTATTTTCCAAAAATCTGACTTTCATGAAGAACCATCACGTTCGGGATTTCGTCTGCGATTCGCTTCGCATGGCGATCACCGGCGTAGATGCCTTCGACCTGGATCAGATGCTCGATCTCGATCTCGAAGTTCAGCACCATGACGCGAGCCAGCCGACGGCAGCCTTGTCCACCATGGCCGATTCGCTTCCCGGACTTGGCATTGTGGCGGCCGTGTTGGGCGTGGTGATCACGATGGGAGCTCTGGGCGGCCCACCAGAAGAAATTGGCAAGAAAGTGGCGGCCGCGCTGGTAGGCACTTTTCTGGGCATCCTGCTCTGCTATGGCCTGGTAGGGCCTCTGGCCGCAAATATGAGCAAGGCAGCCGAAGAAGAGCACGCATTTCTTTACGTGATGCGAGTGCTGATGGTTTCTTTCCTCAAAGGAACCGCACCGATCATGGCGGTAGAGGTGGCCCGGCGGGCCGTGCCCGGCCATGTGCGTCCTTCTTTCAAAGAATTGGAACAGGCATGCCGCGCCCCAGCAGGATCGGCCGCAGCGGCAACGGGAGCAACGGCTTCTTAATCTTTGGTGGCCACAGTTATGGAAAATAAGCGCCCGGTTATCATCCTCAAGAAAGCCGCAGGACACGGAGGCCACCACGGAGGTGCCTGGAAAGTCGCTTACGCCGATTTCGTGACGGCCATGATGGCGCTTTTTATCGTGCTGTGGCTCATGAACAGCAGCAAACAAGTTCAGGAAGCGGTAGGCGGATACTTCAAGGATCCAACCGGCACGTCAAAAAAGGTCGGCTCCAACATGATGGGAGCGGGAGAAAACTTCACGCTGACTCGCGACAACATGCCCAAGCTCAAAGAGCAGTTGCAGAGCGCGATGCAGCAGATGGCAGATTTCGAAAATCTTAAGAATCACATCGAAATGACGGTCACGAGTGAGGGATTGCGGATCGAGCTTTCCGAATCCGCCAGCGGAACATTCTTTGATACCGGAAGTACGAAACTCAAACCTGACGGCGAGCAACTACTCATCACTCTAGCGCAAGAGTTAGGTGCCCTGCCCAACAAGCTATCGATCGAGGGACACACGGATTCTCAGCCCTACGCCCCTTCGGCCACCTATGGCAATTGGGAACTCTCGGCCGACCGCGCCAATACGGCGCGGCGGGTGATGCAAGCCAGCGGCATCCGCAGTGATCAGGTTACGCAGGTGCGTGGCTTCGCGGATCAGCATTTGCGCAAACCGGAAGCTCCACTCGACCCCGCCAATCGTCGCATTTCGCTGATCGTGCAATACATTGTAAAGAACGTGGAAGACAGCGAGGGTGCAGGCATGAGCGTGGAGAAACCGCCTGCCGTCGAGAAGGCGTCCCCAGGCGGCGAAACGTAACATCGAACACTGGTCTCCCGCTGCGGACCTGTGATTGACCACCTGCTGACCCTGTGCCAAACTTCTTTGCACGGAACTTCGTTATGACGCAAAGCTTGATGACGAACCGCTCCGCGCAGCATTTCTGCACCGCTGTCTTTCTCGCTTGTTGGCTGGTTGGTGCTGCCTTTGCTCAGCGGCAAATCGATCCCACCGCTGAGCCGGGCCGCGTCGCTGAGACCATCACCTCCTACCGCACCGACCCGGGCACCGCCGTACTCATCTTCCACGTTTTCTCCCAGCGGAGCACTTCCCTGCTTGACCGTCAGGCGGTGGTGACTCTCGTCAATGCTTCGGATCATTCAACGATCTGGACAACGACAGAAGACAACGCGAAAGGATTCTTCACCAACGTGCGCCTGGGCAGCTATGGGCTTGGCGTAAGTGCCGTGGGTTATCTCACTGCGCATAAGGATCTGCAGGTCATGGATTCAAACCGGCCCCTCGAGGTCGAGATTGTGCTGCAGCGAGATCCGGCAGCGCTCAATCTCGATGTGGCGGAGGCGATCATCTCTCCGAAAGCCCGCAAGGAGGCCAAACACGCAATTTCATCGCTCAAGTCGCAAAAATTAGCGAAAGCGGAGAAGCAGTTGGACGAAGCGTACAAGCTGGCTCCCACCAGCGCGGAGTTGAATTTTCTCCTCGGGTATTTGTATTACCAGAAGAAGGATCTGCCGAAGGCTGCGACCTACTTGACCACGGCGGCAACTCTAAATCCCCGGAACGGTCAAGCCCTCACGCTTCTGGGGCGAACCCAACTTGAGCGCGAGGACTATGCGGCCGCACGATCGGTGCTGGAGCAGGCGTTGATGGTGGATGCCGAACCTTGGCTTCCGCATAGTTTGCTCGCCGACGCCTTACTTCACCAGAAAGCCTACGACAAAGCTCTGGAAGAATCCGAGCTAGCGATCAGGAAAGGGCAAGCCGCTGCCAATTCCACGCAGTTGATTCGTGGAGAATCGCTGGCTGGCCTCGGTCGCGATCGGGAAGCAGTACAGGCTCTGAACACATTCCTGGAAAGCACGCCTCGTAGCCCGATGGTCGCCCCAGTGCGAAGCCTGATCGCTCAGATCCAGGAGCATACTCTCATTGCATCGGCGAACACACCCTCTATCCCGGCTGTCCACATCTCGGGTGTCGATCCTCTTGCGGCACTGCCGACTGAGGTTCTGTCGATCAGGGCATGGCAGCCCCCCGGCATCGATGAAATCAATGTTTCCACCGCGCCCGGGGTCGTCTGCCCTTCCGCTCAGGTGATTGACGAATCCGGCAAACGCGTGCAGGAACTGGTGCATGACGTGGAGCGTTTTGCCGCGGTCGAAGACCTGTTTCATCAAACGCTCGACAGCTACGGCATCCCTGTTCGTTCGGAGACGCGCAAATACAACTATGTGGCGTCCATCTCGGAGCCGCAGCCCGGAGTTTTGAATGTTGATGAATACCGTGCGGAGAAGATGACCGTCCAAGGCTTCCCCGATCAGATCGCGAGCCAGGGATTTGCGGCATTGGCCCTGGTGTTTCACCCTGATCGTCGCGACGAGTTTGCGATGACCTGTGAAGGACTGGGTGAATGGCACGGGCAGGCAACATGGCTGGTGCATTTTCAGCAGCGCGAGGATCGTCCGAATCACATGCACGCCTACAAACTGGGGAATCAAGTGCAGCCGGTGCCGCTGAAAGGACGAGCATGGATTACCGCTGATAAGTTTCAGATCGCGCGCATAGAGGCCGAGATGGTCAAGCCGATGCCCGAAATCCAACTTCTGAGCGAGCACCAGATTGTGGAATATGGCCCGATTCCATTTCCCAAACGGAACACGACGCTATGGCTGCCCAGGAGCGCCGATCTTTATTTCGATTTTCGGAAACATCACTACTACCGCCGCCATAGTTTCGATCACTACATGCTGTATTCGGTGGATGCGGAAGAGAAGCGCAAGGAACCGACCGTGCCGCGACCGAACTGAGGCGAGTGCGAAGGAAATCTGGTCAGATCTCGGGTTGGCGCAGCGATGGAGATTCTGAGGGCTGGGAGATCTCCGCCGCGATCCGTTTCATGGCCAGGAGAGGGAAGTTCAGCACCCCTGAGAACAGCACGCGGTCTGCCCAGGGCAACGCGCGCGGCCTCCGGTCGCAACCTGCTGCTGTCTCCAGCAGCAACTTTCCCGGCAGTGATCGTCATCACTGCCTGAACACGAAGCGAACGCTACGCTGTGAGAAGAAATCCCGAGGAGGAGACTCATGGCTGAGCGACATTTTTCGCTTGAGATGGTTGAAGATTTTCTTGGGCAAAAGCGAATTGCAATGATTGGGGCGTCCCGCGACCCGAAACACTTCAGTATGGCCCTATTTGAGGAACTCTGCCGCCGGGGCTACGACATTATTCCGGTAAACCCTGGAACTCCGAGCGTAAACGGCCGACATTGCTACGCTCGAGTGCAGGACATTCAGCCTCCTGTAAAAGCCGCGCTCCTGATGACCTCTCCCGCAGTCACGGAGAGAGTCATTGAGGACTGCTACGTCGCTGGTATCAAGCAGGTGTGGATGTACAGGGCTACCGGCAAGGGCGCCGTCAGCATGAAAGCGGTTGAGTTCTGCAGAGCGAAAGGGATGGAGGTGATACCGGGCCAGTGCCCATTCATGTTCCTTCCGGGTACGCAGGGAGTTCACCGCTTGCATGGCTTCTTCCGCAAAATTACCGGGCGATATCCGCAGCATTGCAGGGCAGCTTAGGGCCACAAAAGAAAGTCCCTGAATCGAGGTGAGCGCGATTCGGGGACTTGGCACATTTTCAGCTACGCGTGATTAATCCTTCACTGCGCGATCAGTAATTTCCAGACCTTTATCGATTATGGCAAAGGCTTCGCGAAGTTGCTGCTCGTTTATACAGAGCGGGGGATTTGTGTAAAAGGTATTCCAGCGCACCAATGTATAGAGCCCATGGTCGCGGAAGAATCGGCCGAGTGCGGCCATCTCTTCCGAAGTTCCGTTAAATGGAGCCATGGGTTGCCGTGTCTTTCGGCTGCGGACCAGTTCGAAGATCCCGAATAAGCCGATCGAGCGTACGTCGCCCACAGATGGATGCTTGGCCTGCATCTGGGCGCCAAGTTGCTTCAAGACCTCGCCCATTTTTTTCGCATTGTCGATGAGGCGGTCCTCCTCATAAACGCGAATGGTTGCCAGCGCAGCGGCACATCCCATCGGATGGGAGTTGTAGGTTAGTCCTCCGTAGAACACCTTGTCCTGGAAGTGCTGGGCGATGTGGTGGCGCATGCCGACTGCTCCCAAGGGCAGGTAGCTCGAAGTCAAGCCTTTCGCCATGCAGATCAAATCCGGCACGACCTTCCAGTGATCGATGGCGAACCACTCGCCGGTGCGACCGAAACCAGCCATGACTTCATCGGCGATCATGAGAATGCCGTACTTATCGCAAAGCTTGCGAACACCCTGCATATACCCATCTGGCGGAATCAGAATGCCATTGGTGCCCACGACCGTCTCCAGAATAAAGGCAGCAATGGTGTGAGAACCTTCCAACTGAATGGTCTCCTCGATCATGGCCAGCGAGCTTTCCGCAGGTTCCCAGCCGCGTTCGATTCCGTGATATGGATCCAGCACCCGGACGACTCCCGGGATACCAGGCTCGGCAGCCCAACGCCGCGGTTCGCCCGTGAGCGACATGCTGCCAGCGGTCGCACCATGGTAAGAACGATAGCGCGCCATGATCTTCTGACGGCCGGTGAAGAATCGAGCAATCTTAATGGCGTTCTCGTTGGCCTCAGCACCGCCGTTGGTGAAGAAGAATGTGTCGATATCGCCCGGGGTGATCTCAGCCAGCTTGGCTCCCAGCCGCGCCCGAGGTTCGGTCGCCATAAACGGATTCGCATAAGCCAGCGTCTGCGCTTGCTCGTAAATTGCCCGAATGACGCGCTCGTCTCCGTGCCCGATGTTGACGGACATGAGTTGGCTGTTGAAATCAATGAAGCGCTTCCCTTCCGGCGTCCAGAAGTAGATTCCCTCGGCTTTTGCAACCGGAATGGGATCGACTTTCGATTGCGCCGACCATTCAAACAATGTGTGTTTTTTGGTTAGATCGACAATTTCTTGTCCCGTCATAGATTTCTCAACTGTAGTAGTAGCCATAAATGCCTCTGAATTCGCCTCGGATCGACACGGATACTCACGGGTACATCCAAATCCGTGAATATCCGTGTGAATCCGTGGCTAGATTTTTAGAACTTGCGGCTGTGCTCCTTTGCCCAGCGCTCGACAACAACTTTCTTGTCGGTGTAAAACTCGATGGCGTCTCGTCCCTGCCCGTGCAGGTCGCCGAAAAAACTATTTTTCCATCCGCTGAACGGAAAATAGGCCATGGGCGCCGCAACCCCAATGTTGATCCCGATATTCCCTGCCGGAGCTTGGTAACGGAACTGCCGCGCTGCAGCCCCGCTGGAGGTGAACAAAGATGCCTGGTTGCCATAGGCACTACGCTCCAGAAACGCGAGCGCCTCATCCATGTTATCGGCGTGCACGAGGCTGAGCACTGGTCCGAAGATTTCGGTATCGGTGATCTCGCTGCTGGCCGGCACGTCGTCGAGGATCGTTGGCTTCACGAAATTGCCGGTCTCGTGCTTCGGCACTTTCGTGTTCCGGCCATCGAGAAGAACTTTAGCTCCTTGCTTTTCGCCGACCCCGATCAACTGCTCCACCCGTTCCTTGCTCTGCGGCGTAATCACGGGCCCCATCTGCACTCCGGCTTCGAGGCCATTGCCAACTCGCAGGTTCGAGGCGGCCTCCGCAATCGAATCACGAAACGTCCTTTGTGCCTCTCCGATGGTTACTGCTACGGAAACCGCAAGACACCGTTGCCCAGCACATCCAAAGGCACTGTCGCTGATGATCTGCGTGGCCATGGGAATGTCCGCGTCCGGCAGCACGACAACGTGATTCTTGGCTCCTCCCTGGCACTGGCAACGTTTTCCCTGCTCCGCCGAGCGCGAGTAGATATATCGCGCAACCGGAGTTGAACCCACAAAGCTGATGGCGCGCACCTTGGGATGATCAATCAGAGCATCGACGGCAGCCTTCCCGCCATTGACCAGACTCACCACGCCCTTCGGTAGCCCCGTCTTCTCGAGCAATTCGTAGATGTAGTGCATGGTGAGCGGCACGCGCTCGCTGGGCTTAAGGATGAATGTATTTCCCGTGGCGATCGCGTACGGCAGATACCAGAACGCAATCATGCCCGGAAAATTGAAGGGTACGATCGCAGCCACCACTCCGAGAGGCTGGCGAATCATGATCTCATCGATGCCGCGGGCGACGTCTTCGAGGTTGTAACCCTGCATCATCATCGGGATTCCGCAGGCGACTTCCACATTCTCAATCGCGCGACGCATCTCGCCTTTCGCTTCAGCGAAGGTTTTGCCATTTTCCAGAGTGATGATGCGGGCGATATCGTCAATGTGCTCTTCCAGAAGCATCTTGAGCTTGAACAACGGCTGAATGCGGTCCTCGGGAGGAGTACGGCGCCACTCGGGAAAAGCAGCGGCGGCGGCTTCCACCGCAGCATTCACATCAGCGGCGCCGGCCAAGGGGACGCTGGCGAGGATTTCCCCGGTCGCGGGATTAACGATATCTCGCCATTCCGACGATTGCGCCGGTGCCCATTGTCCGTTGATGAAATTCGTAACCTTGTTGGTAGGGGGTGCTACTACGCTCATGACGGTAATGCCTCTCGCTATCGCGAAGAATGTGCTACCGGGGAGCCGGGGGGTGTGACGGAAGAACTCCCAAGCAGCTCAATGATACTCGTTCACTTGCTGAGAGCGATTGCCGGCGCACTCAGGATGAGTCGCGCAACAACGGCTAAACCAGTTGTGCTACGGCTCCCTTCGCGTCGCAAACATTCGCAATGGCCGACTCGAGCACGTCCAGAGCCTCGTCCATCTGCTCATCCGTAATCACCAGCGGCACCAGCACACGGATCACATTGGAATACGATCCTGCTGTGATGGTGATGAGACCGTGCTCGTAGCAGTACTGCGAGATCTTTTTGGTTTCCTCAGAGGCCGGAGTTTTTGTCTGATGACCTTGCACAAGTTCTATGGCCTGCATGCCGCCTAGCCCGCGTATATCGCCAATGATTGGCCAGCGACGCTGCCATTCGCGCGCCCGGCGCTGGAATTGAGCCCCGAGTTCATTGGCCCGGGCGAGCAGGTTTTCGCGCT
>JAICJP010000476.1 GCA_025928375.1 Candidatus Sulfotelmatobacter sp. | reverse complement strand
GACGGCGGCCACGCGAGTCTGCTGCAGCATGATCTCGGATAGCCACACGCGGTAGGGATCGCGATCCTTGCGCCAGGGCAGATCGCGGGCATGGACGTCGTACCAGGCCAAGAGCAGGCGGCGAAATTGCGGCGCTTGCGACTTGGCGCGCGAGTGGGTGGAGGATTTCATTGCAGCGGGAATTTTAACAGCGAGCTGCGCCGCATTTCGCGGGCGTCACGCAGGCTGTCCATAAGAGGATGTCCTTGCGGCTGTACGGATTCCTGCCGCTTGCGGCACCATCGATTCGAGTTCCACCATTGACCTCGTCCTTCAGGCAGGAAATAATAGCCGAGCCTGGCCATCCGCAACATCGCGTGAACTCTTTCACGCCGCATTATCGCGAGGAGTACTATGAACGACTTCAACCGCAAGGTGGAAGGCGCTTCGGCGCGCGTTGGCAAGACCATCAACGACGCCGCGGAGCGTCTGGAGAAAGAGATTCCGGAATTCATCAACTATCTGAACAACGAAGTGGTGCCAGCAGTGCGCTCGCATTCGACCAAGGCTTTGCGCGTCGCCTCGCAAAAGCTGGCGGAATTCGCCGATTACATGGAGCAGCATCCGACCAAGTGATTTTACTGAGCTCCGCGCCACGCAGCAGCAGTCGTTTTCGTGCCTGTGCCAAAGCCATGCTCTTTTTCGTGCTCATCACGATGCTGTTCCTGAGTGCATGCGGCCATCCCAAGGCGGCTCATGTGGACGTGCCGCCGCCTCCCGCGCCGGAAGCGGAGAGCGCTCCCAGCATCCCTGAGCCCAGCGCGAGTATCCCTAGGACGCGGGAGAAGCCTTCCCGCCCGCCTGCTGAAGCTGATCTCGCCGAGCCGGCGCTTCCGGCCGATGCCAAGGTGATCGCGACGGAAATTGGACTGGCCAGCTGGTACGGTCCTCCGTATCACAACCGCCGTGGGTCAAACGGGCAGATTTACAACATGCACGCGATGACCGCCGCCCATCGCACCTATCCCCTGGGTTCGATCGTGCGCGTGACCAATGTGAAAACCGGTTCCCACGCGGTCGTCCGCATTACCGATCGGGGACCCTTCATTCGGGGACGCGTGATCGATCTCTCTCTCGCTGCCGCGGAGAGATTGGACGTGAAGAAAGCGGGCGTGGCTAAGGTAAAGATCGAATTGATGCAGGCAGCGGGCGTGGGCGCGTCGCGCGGAAAATGGGCCGTTCAGATCGGCGGTTTTCCAGACGAGCAGGTCGCCACCAGATTCGCCGACCACATGACGCGGCGTTACCACTCAGCAAAAGTTGCACGATTTGAAAGCCCGGCGGGGGATTGGTGGGTTCGGGTGCGGGTGGTGGATGACGATCAGGAGCGCGCCCAGAAAATGGCTGCGGAAACTAAAACGCCGGAAGGGGCGGTGTTTGTGGTTCGGCTGGATTAAGGCCTGGGGAGCTTCGCTCCGCTGGACAGCCGATGGCAGATCTCCCTACCACGGTCAGATCCGTACGTCGCTCGGCTAGAATGAAGAGACCATGAACGACGCGCCTAACTGTCTTTTCTGCCGCATCCTTCGCGGTGAGGTTCCCTCCAGGAAGGTTTACGAAGACGAGCACGTGTTTGCGTTTGAAGACATCGACCCGCAAGCGCCGACTCACGTGCTGATAATTCCCAAGAGACATTTCGCCGGGCTCAAGGAAGCGCAGGAGGGCGACGCCGAGATCATCGGGCGCTGTCATCTGGCCGCAGCGCAGATCGCGCGGCAACGCAACATCGAAAAGGGATACCGGACGGTGTTGAACGTTGGCCCTGGAGCAGGACAGTCAGTGTTTCACCTGCACGTTCATCTTCTGGGCGGGCGACCACTCGCCTGGCCTCCGGGTTAAGAGAGGCTATCCCACAAGAGCTGGAAACGTTTGAACCGGCTTAGCGATTACTGAACCGACGGATTCTCTTCTTCTTCGGGCGCGCCATGACGGCGCAGCAACTGCGGCAGGTTCTGGGAAAACGCCGAGCGCGGCAGCACCATGTCGCATCCCACTTCGTGGGCTTTTTGCTTCAGGTCTCCCTGGACATGGGAGAGGAACCCGATAATCGAGGTTCCCTTCTTCAGCTTGCTTTTCAATTTGGGGATCAAGGTCAACGGCTTGGCATTGGCGTTGTTCAGGTC
>JAICJP010000247.1 GCA_025928375.1 Candidatus Sulfotelmatobacter sp. | reverse complement strand
GATAAGGAACCGTTCTTTGAAAAGAACGCGCCCATGCACAAGCCGGATTGGGTGAAGACGGCTCCCATATGGAGCGAAGGTGGCCACCGCACCGTCTACTACATTCTGGCGAACGATCTGGCGACGCTGGTGTGGCTCGCTAATCTGGCTGCTATCGAACTGCATCCATCGCTGGCAATGGCAAAGGACATCAAGTGCCCGAACGTCATGGTTTATGACCTCGATCCCGGGCCTCCGGCGAACATCGTGCAATGCTGCCAGGTGGCGATGTGGCTGCGCGAGATCTTCGAGCATCTCGGGCTTCAGAGTTTTCCCAAGACTTCGGGTTCGAAGGGACTGCAGCTTTATGTTCCGCTGCATACTCCCACCAGCTTTGATGCAACGAAACTCTTTGCCCGTGCGCTGGCGCAAGTACTCGAGCAAGATCATCCCGAGCTTGTGCTCTCGGACATGAAGAAGCACCTGCGCACAGGCAAGGTATTCGTCGATTGGAGCCAGAACGACGAACACAAGACAACTATTGCGGTGTATTCACTGCGGGCGCGCGAGCATCCGACGGTATCGACCCCCGTAACATGGGACGAGGTTGAGCGCTGCCTCAAGAAAAAGGATGCCGGGCTGCTGGTTTTTGAGTCGAACCAGACCATTGCGCGCTTCGAGAAGATGGGAGACCTGTTTGAGCCGGTGCTGAAGCTAAAGCAGAAGCTCCCCGATCTTAAGGCCGCGGTGCCTTCCGCGGCCGCGGAGAAGAAGCCCATCGAACTGGCCGCACAGGCGTCGGAGGGTCATCGCCCGAAGAAGGCCGCAAGCAAACCGGCTGCTAAGAAGGCACCCGCGCGTAAGAAACGGAGCAAGGTATAATCCCCGTCGTTCCAGCATGGGACCGGGATTTTAAGCATGGCACAACTCTTTGCCGGGACTTCGGGATGGGCTTATCCAAGCTGGCGTCCTGATTTCTATCCTGAAAAACTGGCGCAGAAAAAGTTTCTCAGCTATTACGCCACTAAGCTGAACACAGTCGAAGTCAACTTCACATTCCGGCAGCTGGTCAAAGAAACGACGGTCCAGAACTGGATGCAGGAATCCCCGGCGCATTTCAAGTTCGGCATCAAGGCGCACCAGGTCATCACGCATATCAAGCGGCTCAAGGGAACGCAGGATTTCGTGCCGCGCTTCCTGCAAACCATTGAACCGCTCGCGGCCACGGGAAAACTTGGTCCCGTTCTGTTTCAGCTCCCACCCAATCTGAAAGCAGATGCGCCGCTGCTGAAAGATTTTCTGGCTACGATGCCGCGTACGGTACCAACTGCCTTTGAGTTCCGGCACGATTCCTGGTTTAGCGATGCCACTTGGGATGTTCTCAGGTCGTGCAACGCCGCATTGTGCGTAGCCGAAACCGAGAGCCTGACGACCCCGGATGTCGCGACCGCTCCATTTGTGTATTACCGCTTCCGTAAGCCGACCTATAGCGGCGACGAGAGAACGTCGATGATCGACCGAGTGCGCCAGCACCTGGCCGAAGGCCGCGATGTTTTCGCCTACTTCAAGCACGAAGAAACCGCAGCTGGCGCCGTGTATGCGGTGGACCTGCTGGGAGAAGTGAGCAAAAAGTAGCAATACACAAGCAAGGACCACGTAGGGACAGCCGCCATCGGCTGTCCCGCCGAGCGAAGCTCGGCCGGGCCACGAGGCGTCCTCAGATGAATGGCCCAATCGGCGAGGTAGCATCAGCCCCATCACTTTTCTGAGCGTCCGATAACGCGCATACTATTCTTCCCTATGCCCCCCGAATCCAATGCGCGCGTGCTTGCCGGCTTTCTCGATTACCTGCGCATTGAGAAAGGGCTGGCTCGCCTGTCGATCACCGCGTACAGCACTGACATTGGTCAGTTCGCGGAATTTCTGCAGAACCGAAAAAGGACACTGCTCACGGCGCGACGCAACGATGTTCGTGACTTTCTGCAGCAGCTTTTTTCCCACCAGGTGGACGGGCGCAGCGTCGGACGCAAGCTTTCGGCTTTGCGTCATCTCTATCGATATCTCCTGCTGGACAAAACCATTGAGCACGATCCCACGCTGAACATCGAGACGCCGCGGCAGTGGAAAGTTCTGCCAAAATCGCTGGCGCGGGATGAAGTCGAACTCACCCTTGCGGCTCCGGGAGTGCGGCAGGCGGCTTCGCACAGACACTCGAAAGATGCCTCCAGCCTTGCCGCCCGTGATCGGGCTATGCTGGAACTCCTCTATGCGGGCGCCTTGCGGGTTTCGGAACTGGCTACGGCCAAGCTGGAAGACTTGAAATTGGAATCGGGCTACATGCTGGTTCGCGGCAAGGGCGATAAGGAAAGAATTGTGCCCTTGGGCAAGCCAGCTCAGGATGCCTTGTCGGAGTATCTGGCCAGCGGGCGTCCCGCATTGTCGCAGGCGCCCCGGGCAAAGGCTGCACGGAAGGCGACTTCGTCCGCTTCTCTTCCCACGCCATCCGGAAACTCTCCTTTACTCTTCATCGCGCGTGGCGGACGCAAACTGACGCGCCAGCGCATATGGCAGATGGTGGGAGTGGCCTCGATAGCGTCGGGCCGGCACGCATCTCCGCACATGTTGCGCCATTCCTGCGCCACGCACATGGTGGAGAACGGGGCGGATCTGCGCACGGTGCAGACCATCTTGGGCCACGCGGATATTTCCACGACGCAGGTGTACACGCATCTGGCGCTGGACCGCTTGCGCAGCGTCTATCAGAAGCATCATCCGCGGGCCAAGGCGAGGTAAGGATCCTCCATGGCCAAAAGCAGTACAGTCGTGGAAACAGCGGTGGCTGATTTTCTACGGCATCTGCGCGAGCGCAATGCCTCGCCGCATACCATCAAAGCCTACACCGGCGACCTCGCAAATTTTGCTGCTTATGCCGGTTCCCGCGGGTGGAAGCAGATCGACCACATTGCCATTCGTGGATTTCTCTCGCAGTTGTACGAGAAAGGATTGAGCAAGACATCGGTCGCTCGCTCCCTGGCCGCCGTGCGTTCACTCTACCGCTGGCTGGCGGTCGAAGGCGTAGTGGATCAGAATCCGGCAAAGCTGGTGGCCACGCCCAAACTGCCCAAGAAATTACCTCGGGTGCCGACCATCGAAGAGATGAATTCCGTGCTCGATGGGCAGATGCCGGAGACGGCCGCTTTCCCCCAGCGCGACCACCTGATGCTGGAGTTGCTCTATGGATGCGGCATTCGAAATTCCGAACTTACAGGGATCAACTGCGACGATATCCGGCTGAGCGCCGAAGCCATTCTGATCCGAGGCAAGGGCAAGAAGGAGCGCTACGTTCCATTCGGCGATTCGGTGAAGGCGGCGCTCGCGGGTTATCTTCCCATGCGCCAGAGAACGCTCGCCGAAGCGCGCAAGAATACGCCGGCACTGTTAATCAATCAGCGCGGCGGACGCCTGACTACCCGCAGTGTAGGCCGGATCATTAAAAGGATCGCGGTTGCGAAAGGATTGTCTCCGGACGTGCACCCGCACACCCTGCGGCACGCCTTCGGCACACACATGCTGGAAGAAGGCGCCGACCTTCGCGCCATCCAGGAATTGTTAGGTCATGAGCGTCTCGCCACCACGCAGCGCTACACGCAGTTATCGATGAAGCACGTTTTGCAAGTCTACGATCAAACCCATCCCCGCGCGAAGTAAGGGCTATCGTAGAGACGTTGCTTGCAACGTCTACCCGCGGTTCTTCGGCAGCTTCTCCCACATGCTGACGACGCGCGCTCGCAACTCAGCGGTCAGTTTTTCATATGCCTGCTCCGAAGCTGCCGATTCCGGCGGAGGGTAGATGGGATCTCCGATCGCGATCTCCAACGGGGCGAAGCGCTGGAACGGTTTCTTGCGCGGCCATGCGTCATAGAAGCCTTCAATCGCCACCGGCACAATCGGCACCTGCAGATGAATGGACAGGATCGCAGCGCCTTTCTTGAACACTTTGGGGGTGCCGTCAATCGAGCGCTCGCCTTCCGGGTAGAGAATCAGCACCAGCCCGTTCCTGAGCCCGAAGGCGCCCGCGCGCATCGCAGGGATGAGGTTGGCATCGGGATCGACAACAATCGTCTTTACCGAGCGCGCCAATCGGCGCATCAGCGGCTTTCCGAAAATGTCGCTGGTTCCAACCGCGAACAGGCGATGGAAAAGCTCCCAGGACGTAACGCCCGCCAGGATCAATGGATCGATGTAGCTCTGGTGATTGGAACAGAGAAGGTAGGCGCCGCTTTTGGGGAGTTTTTCCGTGCCGCTGACCTTCAAGCGAAAGCGGTCGAGCGAAATCATATGAATGACGCGCGACACCAGGAACCAGAAGCCGTCGTTGAATTTGCCGGGGTGGGCAAGGGCCAGGACGTCCGGATCGGTAATGGGTTCGTTCAGGATTGCCTTCCATCCCGCATACGTGGGCCGCGTTCCCGGCCCTCCGGCGCCGGTCGCGGCACTCTGCAGCACGGCATCGAGCAGGTCGCGCACCGAGTAGATTTCGACCAATTGCGATTCTTCCAGGTTGCCGCCGAGTTCCTCTTCGAGCCGGCTGAGCAGTTCCACGCGCTGCATGGAATCGAGCCCGAGATCGAGTTCCAGATTCAGGGTCGGGCGCATGGTTTCCGGTGCAGAACGGGAAGCTTCCCGGATGATCTTGAGCCCACGCTGCACATCGGGCTGAGCCAGCCACAAGGTTTCTTCTTCGGTTAACGGCTTCTCCGACGCGAGTTCGGCACCGTTGTCCAGCTTTTTTGCCTGGTTCGCCTTCACTCGCTTCTCGACTTCAAAGCGTTTGATCTTTCGCGTGGTGGTGCGCGGCAGGTCATCTTGCCAGATTTCGTAACTGCTGATGCGCTTGGTCGAAGGAATCTGAGTCGAGAGTCCCTCGACGTCGTACCGGATGACTTCTTTAGCGTTGACGACCTTATGCTGGCGTAGCACATCAAAGTTCGGCACGATCACCGCGTGCAGCCGATCTTCGCTCTCTCCCGGCTTGCCCTCAAGGCCTATGACCGCGATTTCCTTGATGAAGGGCGTTTTCAAGTAATGCGCCTCGATCTCCTCGGGATAAACATTTTTGCCGTTGCTGAGGACGATGACCTCTTTCTTGCGCCCGGTGAGAAACAGATGCCCCTTGGAGTCGAAGTACCCGAGGTCGCCGGTAAGGAACCAGCCGTCGCGCATCACGGCAGTGGTGGCGTCAGGCCGGTTCCAGTAGCCCTTCATTAGCACTGCACCGCGCACCGCGACTTCGCCGACCGGAGGGCCTTGTTCCTGCGGTTGGGGATCGATGATCTTGCCTTCGACACCCTTCATGGCCTTGCCCACCGATCCGATTTCATTGTCGCCAGGAGAATTGGCATAGATGGCCGCCGTGGTTTCCGTCAGGCCATAGGCTTGCAGCACGTCGATGCCGAGATCGTAGAAAGCCCGCGCGATCCCGGGATCGAAGCGCGAACCTCCGGTGACCAGATATCGCATTTTCGGCCCGAGCGTCTCGTGCACCTTGCGGAAGAGCACCGGCCCCGCATTCATCCCCAGCTTTCGCAGGACCCGGTTGAACACCAGCATGGCGCGGAAAACTCTCTGCGTGATCTTGCCCCGCTTCCCGATCTCCTGCATCACGCGCTCATGAATCAGGTAGAAGAATTGGGGAACCACGGCGAATGCGGTGATGTTGCGCTCGGTCAATGCCCGCAGCAGTTCCGTGGTATTCAAAGTTTCCAGGTAGACCACGCGCGATCCCTTGACCAGCGGGAGCAACAGATTCGCCATCTGCGCCAGCACATGAAACAGCGGCAGGACCCCGAGCAGAGCGTCATCCGGCCCGAGATCGACCCAGTTGAAAACCGCATCCACCTCGCCCAGGAAATTGGCATGCGTAAGCATCACGCCCTTGGGATCCGCAGTCGTGCCGGAGGTGTAGAGCAGGGAAGCAAGGTCCTCGTTATTGGCGGGAGCAGGTTTGAACGTACCGGGACCAGCCTCAAACATACCGGGCATGGTGGCAAGCCATTTTTCTGAACTAGAGGCCCCGGACATGCGATCCGGATCCATAAGGACCATGCCGAGATTCAACTCCACGGCCGCTGGCTTGACGACTGGAACATGCTTCGCATCGCAGAAGATCGCCGTCGCGCCGCTATCTTTTAGAAGTTTCGTGACCTGGTCCGCATGCAGTGCGGTGTCGAGCGGCACGATGACGCAGCCGGAAGCAATCGTTCCCAGGTAAGCGGCCACCCAGCGCGGATGATTGTCGGCCAGCAGCGCGAGTCTGGTACCTAGCGCGAATTGCTGTTCGGTAATCCAACGTCCTACGGATTCCGCCATGCGCCGAAGTTCCGCGTACGTGCAGGCTTCAACGCGGTCGCGACGCTGTAATTCCAGGGCTACGTTGTTGGGCCAGCGCTCGGCGCAGTCCACAAAGCGGTCGTAGAACGTGGGCATGGGTCGTGGGGAATATACACGAAAAGCGCCGCAGGCGCAGTGCTCTCGGCGATGCGAGAACCGTCACCCTAGGGG
>JAICJP010000123.1 GCA_025928375.1 Candidatus Sulfotelmatobacter sp. | reverse complement strand
TGGGCTCATAACCCAAAGGTCGGTGGTTCAAATCCACCCCCCGCAACCAATCAACTCATAGACTTACGGCGGCCGCGATAAGCGGCCTTTCCAATTTGTACGCGAATTGTGCGCGAATTCGGATTTGGAAGCGGCGCCCGAGGGTGTCTTAACTGCGCTCCGCCCAAGCCTGAAACGGATACGTTCATTCCATCAATACGCCAAGACAGTCACGCCGCATGACGGCATCGTCCTGTAGCCATCCGCCCGTGTGCGTAAATTCAAGGGTGTTCTCAATCGGTTGGACATTCGCTGCGGCGATTCTCAAAGTCAATCGATATGTTCCACAGGGCAGGAGATGTGATTCTGTGAACGGCTCTACCTCCAGCTCTAAGTGCGCGACGGTCCGCTGTTGTATTGAGGCATATCAGGCGCACAGCCCGACTTACGTCTAAGGGACGCAATGTTTTTGAGTGCTCCGAACACCCTCGGGCAATGCAAAAGCGACATACGCTCCTGGGATGGGCGATTGCAGCGCGGGGTGACCCGGAATATCGTGCGTACGCGTAGTGGCCTGCGCCGCGGCGCAGAATACGATATATTCCCGTCCGTCAACTCTATACACAGCCGGCATTCCCTCGACGGCGGCGTCCACCTTAGCCTCCCATAGCACTCTGCCAGTCTGCGAATCTAGGGCGCGAACCTTGCGGTCGCGCGTGCCCGTGAAAATCAGACCACCGGCCGTCAGCACGGGACCAACTTTGGGAAAATGAGAGCCGGTATCCTTGAAGCCTTTTGCAGCCAACTCCGGAACTTCGCCTAGAGGCACCTGCCATTCGATCGTGCCGTCGTTGAGATCGTAGGCGGTAAGCGTGGTCCAAGGCGGAGCGATCACCGGCAATCCGCTACTCGCGAACATAAAACCAAAGCTGCTTCGATACCGGAGCTTTTCAGGGGGAATATTCGATGTGGTCTCACGAGCGGAGTTTTGCGTAGCTGGCTCTCGACCAGATACGCGCGCTGTCTCTGGATGCAATACATAGGCCACAAGGAGATTCAATGCCGCATCCGAAAGGGGCGAAATCGCGGGCATCTGGCCACGTCCGCGTGTGACAATCGCTCGCACCTCATCCGCGCTTAATTTCGATTCGATGTCGACGAGAGACGGCACCGCCGGCGGCTGCCCTGCTAACTCGGCGCCATGACACAATTTGCACTTGGATTCATAAACATGCCGCCCGCGCTCTTCGGGAGAACGGCCAGGCGGAAAGCTCGCGTCCGCAGCGTTATATGAGCTCGGCTCTAACTTGAGCAGAGCAGGCAGGTCTTTCGAAACCACAAAGAACTTACCGTGGACAGGATCGACGGCTGCCCCCTGGAAATTCGCACCACCGTTGTTTCCCGGCATTTCGATGGTGTTGGTTATATCAGGAGGCGTGAACAGACCTTGATTGCGTGCTCGTTCGACCGTCTTCGCAATGCTCTGGCGTTCCTCAGGGTCGAGGAACGGGCTCAGGTCTTTGCTGGTGAAGCTCTGGCGGGCAAATGGAGGAGGCTTCAGCGGAAACGGCTGGGTGGGCCACGTCACCTCGCCGGGCATTTCTGATGGCGGCACTGGGCGCTCTTCGATCGGCCACAGCGGCTCACCGGTTTGGCGATTAAACACCCAGACGAAACCTTCTTTTCCAACCTGCACGACCGCGTCAACGGTCTTGCCGGCGTGGCGGACGGTCAACAGCATCGGAGCCGTACCGTTGTCGTAGTCCCAAATGTCGTGGTGCACCATTTGGAAATACCAGATTAATTTTCCCGTGCGCGCATTCAGGGCGAGCAGACAATCACCAAACAAATTGGCACCTGTTCGGTTGGCGCCGTAGAAGTTGTACTTGGGGCTTGCGGTCGGAACGAAGACGATGCCGCGTTTGACGTCTACAGAGAGCCCGCTCCAGGCGTTGGCTCCGCCGACTGTCTTCCACGCTTCCTTCGGCCAAGTGTCATAGCCACGTTCGCCGGGATGCGGCACGGTGTGAAACGCCCAGATCAAGCGACCGGTCCGCACGTTGTACGCACGAATGTCCCCCGGACCAGACTCGTATTCTTCGTTTGTGGCAGATCCCATAATGAGTAGGTCTTCGAAGACGCGACCTGGTGTGGTCGATTGAACCAAATTCAAGCTTTCGGGATCGCGTCCGAGGCCATCCCGCAAATCTATCCGGCCATTCACGCCGAAATTCATGATCGATTGACCGGTGCGGGCATTAATGGCCTGCAGGAAGTTGTCGACTGCGAACAGTAATCTTTGTTCAGAGTGGTCGGAACTTTCCCAATAATTGATGCCGCGATTCGTGATCAGATGAGTGCTCGTTCCGGTCGAGTGAACCCACAGTTCACGTCCCGTTGCAGCATTGAGCGCGACGATCGAGTTATTCCGCGCCAGAACGTACATCGTCCTGCCCACCACGAGGGGGTTAAACAGATATTTGCTACCATCCCCGGTTGGATAAGTCCATGCGACGCGCAATTGGCTTACGTTGGATCGGTTGATCTGGTCGAGGGCTGAATACTGTGCTCCATCAGGAGCGCCCGCGTAGTCGCTCCAGGTAGCGTGCTCCGGGGCAACGACTGCGGCGGAACCGACGCGAGTAGACTTATGGTGGCGGCTCACCGGGCTGTGTGCCTGCGATCTGATGGCCGGGGGAAGAGAAAGACCCAACCCTGAAAAAGCCAAAAAAGCAATCAGTTGTCGCTGGATTCGTGCCCTTGAAGACGTGCTCATCGTGGCCTCGTGGCTTGTAGTACGGTACCAGAATCGAGTGCGGTCCGAGATGGGAATCTGAGGCTTGGGCCGCATGAACATTCCCCTCGTGACGACCGATACCGCATCTGCTCTATAATTTGGGAACACCTTTCCATGCTGGCATGGTCATGAGATTTGCGCGGCTGTTCTTTCTTTGCGTGGCGTCGATTTCGACGTATGCGTCTCAGTTGCCGCAAATCGACGGCTTATCGAACAAGTCCGACCAAGCCAAGCAACTGATGTCCGAAGGCAAGTTCCAGCAGGCGGTTGTTCTTTATCGCGAACTGAACAAGGCGGTGCCGAATAACCCGGGTTTGAAGCTGAACTTGGGCATGGCGCTGCACCTGGCTGGCAAGAAACGGGAAGCGATCCCGGAATTAGAAGAGGCCGTGAAGCTGGATCCGCATATGGCACCTGCTTGGCTTTTTCTCGGTACCACGCGTCTGCAATTAGGAGAGGCGTCCGCAGCGCTCAAGCCGCTCAGAACGGTGCTCCAACTGCGACCTGACCAGCACGAGGCGCGGCAAATGCTCGCTGACGCGCTGTTTTCGCTTGACCGATTGGAAGAAGCACGTACCGAGTACCAGCGGATCGCTACTGAAGATTCTCAGAATGCACCGGCTTGGTATGGGCTCGGGCGCTGTTACGAACTGCTGTCGAGCACCACCTTCGAAAAGCTACAGAGATTGGCTCCAGAATCAGGCTACGTGATTTCCCTGCTGGCGGAAGCACGGCTGCGGGAACAGCAATTCTCGAGCGCGTTCTACCTTTATCGCCGTGCACTGGAGCGGATGCCCAACCTGCATGGGCTGCACAGCGCTGTAGCTGAGATCTACCGGCAAACCGGACACCCGGAGTGGGCAGAAACTGAAGAACAGCGGGAAATGGCACCTGCTTTGCTGGATTGCCGCTCGCCTACGCTCGAATGTCAGTTTAAAGCCGGAAACTACGAAGACTTGATCGCGGCTGCCGAACCGGCAAAGACACCCGAGTCGTTCTACTGGAGAACCCGAGCCTACAACGAGCTGGCACTGACTGCGTTCGACCGGCTCGGTCGACTGCCACCTTCTGCCGAACTGCACGAGCTAAAGGCGCAAATTTACAGTAACCAAAAGAAATACAGTGAGGCTGCCTCCGAGTGGCGGAAGGCGTCGGAGCTTTCGCCAGCGAATCTGCAGATCAGGAAAGAACTCGCGATCAGTCTAAAGCTCGGTGAGGACTACAGTGCGGCTCTGCCCCTGTTTCAGGAGCTCTTAGATCAGCAGCCCGATTCAGCTGAGTTCAATTACTTTGCGGGGGACACTTTGCTGGATCTGCAGCAACCAAAGGAAGCCCTGCCACTGCTGAAACGCGCCGTGGCTCGTGATCCAAACTCTATCGCCGCACAGAAGTCACTGGCGCGATGCGAACTTGCAGCGGGGCATGCGGCCAATGCAATTCCGCACTTGAAATTAGTGCTGGCCAGGGACGAAGATGGCACGCTGCACTATCAGCTCGCGCAGGCTTACCGGGCCATTGGCCAAATCGAACTCTCCAAGAAAATGCTTAGCGATTACGAATCGATGCAGCGCTCCATTGCAGCACGGAACGAAGCTGCTAAGCAAGAGACAGATATCACGGCTCCATAAACGCAGTGTACGTTTTTTCCAGCTATTTCATCGGCTCGCGCACTTCGATTGTTTGGTTGGTCGCGACATTCTGCAGCACTTGAACGGTCCCGCTGGGCCATCGGATTTCGATTCGATCTATTTTCTCCAGCTTGCCGGTCCCGAAGTGTACAGTGGACGGGCTGGAGGAAGCGTACCCGACAGCCGTGGTGACGTGATTGAACTGATGGCCGACCCAAATCTTGGCGCCAATACCGTCCCGATTGCTGCGAGTGCCTGTTAGCTTCAATACGAGCCAGTGATTCGGGTCGGGGCTAATGTTTTGCCAGAGTTCGGCGGACTCCCCCAGTGCGCTGACTACCACGTCGACTTTCCCATCATTGTCAAAATCGGCGAAAGCACTGCCACGATGGGCGCGTGCCAGCGTAAAGCCGGCGTCCGAAGATACGTCGCGGAAGGTTCCATCGCCGAGGTTGGCGAAAAGGCTATTCGGCTGCTTGTAGTGGGTTGACTGGAACAGATCAATTAAATCATTGACATCCGAATTGGCGGTGAACAGATCCTTCCATCCATCATTATTGAAATCGAACAATCCATTGCTCCAGCCGCTGCGTGCAGCCGAGAGCTGGGCTAATTGGCTGATGTGAGTTGCGTCCAGGAAAGAGCCTTTCCCGAGATTGCGAAATAAAGGAAATGTTTCGCCGGTCAGGGCCGTGAGGTTAATGTCGCAAAGTCCGTCATTGTCAAAGTCCCGGAAGTCAGCGCCCATGCTGGCGATTGGCGCGCCGTTGTTGGTCAGCGCGACACCAGCTTCGAGGGCCACCTCTTCAAATGTTCCATTACGTCGATTGCGGAACAAAAAATTGGGCAGATTATCGTTTGTGACAAACATATCGGTGAAGCCGTCGTTATCGTAGTCGGCAAATGCAACGCTCATGCCTCTGCCAATGTGTTCGAGAATTCCAGCTTCTTTGCTGACGTCCTCAAATGTGCCGTCCCGACGGTTCCGATACAGCGTATTAGGCAGTCCCTCGAAATATTTCGGATGGCAATAGACGCGCAAGTTGCGCTCACGATCGCCACAGTAGCGGTCGAAGGCAGGAGTCCAGTGGGCATAGTTGACGACGAACAGGTCCAACCATCCATCGTTGTCGTAATCGAGCCAACCGGCGGCAACCGACCACTTGTCGCTTTTTATGCCCGCTGCTTCGGTCACATCCTCGAATTTTCCATTGCCCAGATTGCGATAAAGGATGTTGCGGTAGACTCCGGCCACGAACAAATCGGTATATCCATCGTTGTTATAGTCGGCGGCAGCCGCGCCCATGGAATAGCCTGCGCCCGCGACACCCGCTTCTAACGTGACGTCCGTAAACTTCATGCCGCCGTCATTGCGGTAAAGCCGATTGAAAAACTTTGGCGAGTCCTTCTCAAGGCTTGGAATGGCCGCGCCGTTCGTGAAGAAAATATCAATCTTGCCATCGTTGTTGTAATCGAAAGCGGCGAGTCCTCCCGCCATGGTTTCGATCATGTGCTTGCGAGGGGTGGGATTGTTTTGAAGCACAAAATCCAGTCCGGCTTGCTGAGCGACTTCGCGAAAACGGATTGGAGAAAGTGCGGAAACCGGCTTCAGACCGAGTTTTCCTTTAGGGCGCTGCGGAAGCAATAGGGCGCACGCCGCGGCCAGGAAGTCTCGTCGGGAAAGCGCTGGAAGGGATCGGCCCACGGTGGAGATTATTCCGGGAATCATCGAAAGAGTCTAGCTACGGATTCGCAGACTCATTTCAGCTCCGTCCTAGAAGCCGGTCGACTCGGCCGCTCACGTCGCGGAGGTAGGATTCGTCGCCCCCCTCGAGTTCCGTGATAACACTGCCAGAATAACCGACGGCGGCGAAGGCTTGGCGCACGGCGCCCCAATCCACGTCGCCATCGCCAAGATTCACCCAGGCGTATCCGTCTTCCTTGCGCTTGAAATCTTTGAGATGAACCTTCACGATCCGTTTGCCGAGCGTATGAATCCAGTCCTGCGGATACCCATATAGCACAACATTTCCTACGTCGAACCAGGCTTTGATCCAAGGACTCTGGAATTCATCGATGTACTTTGCCATCTCCAGAGGGCTGAGCAGGAACTTGTTCCAGACCTCCTCGATCCCGATGACTACCTTGAGTTCTTCCGCGAGTGGAATCAGACTGCGGATTTCCTTTTGTGATCGCGCCCATGCGTCGTGATAGGAAGTCTTCGCGTCGACCACTGCTGGCACGAGCAACACCACGTCTGCGCCCCAAAGCTTGGCATTGTGTAAAGAAGTCCGCATTCCCGCCAGACTCTTTTCCACCGCACCACGGTCGGACGACGACAGGGGATACTTCCAATGATCCATATTCATTACGGAATCGATGCGGATGCCGGCCGAATCCGCGGCCTTCTTGATCTCTTCAGCTTTCGCGACGTCTGGCTCTGTAGGGACCTGCACGACTTCGAATCCAACATCTCGCGCCAGTTTAAAGCGGTCCCCATAGCTGAGCTTCTCCGGCAACATGTCAAAGACGAGTCCCTTCTTAATGGCAAGCGGCGAGGGTGGCTCGAGCCGCGAATAGCTTGTCGCGGCCGAGTGCGTTCGGCCGAGCGCGGCTGTGCCAAGCCCTGCCGCACAGACAGTTGCCGCGGAGGATTTTAGAAATTCGCGACGGGAAGGATCACGCATGTCAACCTCAGCGGAGTTTATTCAAATCAATCTTGGGATCCCATACTTCTTTCGATTTCAAAATTTCCTCCCAAGTCACCTCGCGCCCTGTGTAGGCAGCAGTGCGCGCCATGATGCAGGACAGAGCGGATTCAGCTCCTTTCGCCGTCTGATTGTGGAACTTTCCGCTGGTGATGCTTTCGACGAAAGCCTTCTTTTTTTCCGAGTCGGCAAGTTCCAGGTTGGAAGTGAAGTTTCCGGTTACCGAAAATGACTGCGCGTCGGCTGCAGGCTTGGTCGACGGACCATATTGCCACGGTTCGTCGCCCCAGATACCCAGCGGCCCCGTGTAGGGCGATTGTGAGGTGCCCTTTGTGCCGAAAAAGCGCTCGGTCACATCCCACCAGCCTTTGGCGAATTGAGTTGAGCTGAAGGTCACGTCTACGTTGTTGGGATAGTTGAAAACCACGTTGTAATTTCCGTAGCAATCGCCATCGTCCGCCGGACGCCCTTGGCGGCCTCCAGTCGCGGAAGCCTTTACCGGATGGTCTTTGAGAATCCAGTTGCAGATGTCAATTACGTGGATGTTTTGTTCCACGATAATGTCGCCGGATAGCGTTCGGTCGTGAACCCAGTTGCGCAGTCGGCGCTCGACCGGCGACGCATTGGGCCACGCTGGCCTATCGATGTAACCAGTCAGGTAATGGGCCTCGCCGCAAGCAATGTTGCCGAGAGCCCCATTGTGAATGCGATTCACAAGTTCCACAAAGGGGGGACAATCGCGGATCTGGAATCCGACGTCCAGACTTAATTTGTTCTCCGCCCGTTTGCCAATTTCGATGACTTTGAGTGCGCCCGGGACGTCAACAGCGACAGGCTTCTCGAGATAAACATGCTTCCCTGCAGCGACGACTGCCTCCAGGTGATGGGGATGGTAGTAAGGTGGAGTCGCGATCACAATAGCATCGACTTCCTTCGAGGCGGCGATCCGGTGGTATGCATCCGGACCGACAAAAAGCTGCGCGGCGTCGAGTGCGGCGTAACCTTTCCCCCGCTGCATATCATCGAAGTGTTTGCGCGCGGCGTCTAGCTGGTCCTGGAACAGGTCTCCCAGCGCAACCACGCGTGCGCCGCCCGTGTCCACAAGATTGGTCGCATCTTCCGTCCCGCGGCCACCGCAACCCAGCAAACCGACGCGTACCGCGGAATTGGCAGCAGTGCCGCGCACCAGGCTGGGCTTTATCAACATCGCGCCGGCTGTCCCCGCGGCGACCGCAATGAATTTTCGCCGGGTGACTTCGTTGGACAGAAGCTGCTCTGGATGAAGTGCCATATGCCTCCCAAACTATCCGATCAATTTTTCCAAGTAAGTTTTTTCTGCGCGCACGTCTTCGAGTTGCTGCGGCCCAGAAATCTCGCGCTCAATGGTAACCGCTCCGCGATAATTCATCTGCTTCAAGCGCTCGATGATACGAGGAAAATCTACTTTACCCTTGCCGATGGGGACTTCATCCCCAAGCTGCTTAGGGTTGGTGGGCCACATTCCATCTTTGGCGTGGATCCCTTGCACATACGGGCCGATGATTTCAATAGCATCGACCGGATTTGCCTTGCCGTAGAGAATCAAATTGGCGAGATCGAAGTTGACACCCTGATTGTCCAAGCCGACGTCGCCCATGGCCCTCACCAGCGTGATGGGAGTCTCCTGGCCAGTCTCGTAGCGGAAGTTCTGCCCATTGCGCTTGCAATAGCCAGCCACCTCTCGGATCGCCATGACGACCTCCTGGTACACCGGATCATTCGGATTTTCAGGAATGAATCCGCAGTGCGTCTGCACGGCGGGTATGGCACACTGCTTGGCGAAATCCGAGGCTTTCTTGATGTGAGCAATACGGGCGGCGCGGGTCGCTTTCGGAACCAGTCCGATCGTCAGCGGGCCTTGATAGAAGTCCCACACTTCTTTTCCGGGTCCGCCCACCACGACGGAGGTCGCTTCGATCTGATACTTCTGCAGGGCCTGGGGCAATCGCGTCAGGAGATCCGTTCCAAAGTCTTCTACGAAGATCTGGCTCGTGGGCAAGCCAAGTTCGTGAACCTTGGCGAGCGCGGCGTCAGGATCCTTGCCGATGTCGATGATCAAGCCAAGTCGCAGGGGCTTTTTACCTTCGTCAGCCGCGAGGGGCGAGATCGACATTTCCGGTTGGGAAGAAGCACGCCGCGGGCTAGGAGAGGGGGTTGCGACAGCAGCCACCTGCAAGCTTATGGTCGCGGCCAGAGCCCCGCCAGAAGACCGTAGAAAGTTCCTCCGATTTAATTTCTTCATGGTGCCGAATTGTAACCTTGATCGTCGAGACAATGCCGGCCGCGCGGCTTTCTAATTTTCCTTGACCTCAATGTCTTTCCATCGCATCTTCACACCGCCACCGGTATGAATCTGTAATGCTATTACTCCATCGGCAAATTTGGGCGAGGGATCCGTATAATCCACGACCGTGACGCCATTCAGCTTCGTAACGATGTGCGCGCCCTGCACCGAGACTTCAAGGTCATTCCATTCGCCGGGCTTGAGAGCGTTTTCGCCTTCGGCGGTAGGCATCGCCACCCAACCGCGACCGCCGCTTTCGTAGAGGCCTCCAGTATGCTTACCTTTGCCCGGATCGACCTCCACTTGCATGCCCTCGATGTCGGGGCCATGCTGCGGATCGATGCCCGTTATTCGAGAGTGGATAAATACGCCACTGTTTCCTTCCGCTTCTCCCTTGAATTTGAGGCGCAGAGCCAAATTCGTGTACGTTTTCTCGGTACTTAAGTAGCCATACTTATTTGCGGTGCTTTTACAGAGGATCGTTCCCTGATCGACGACCCATTTTTCGTCACCATTCTTTTTCCACCCGGAGAGATCTTTGCCGTTGAAGAGAGCAGTCCATCCCGATCCGCTCGGCGACAATGCGAAACCGGCAATCACGAATAGCCATACGACGACGAAGGTGCATCGCTTCATGCTCGAGCTTCTCCTTTGATGGGGCACTGGCATGCTGCAGGCTAAGAAAAGAACTGATGGGGCATGCTTTGCGTCGCCCATCAGTTCTTTCAGATCAGAATGCCAATCGTAATCCGAACCGGAATTGGCGTTCGTCATTTTTGGCACTCGTGATGGTCAGGAAATCCCCACTGGTGATGTCGCCACTGGGATTGAGAAAGTGTGGCGAGTTGAAGAGGTTGGCCGCATCCGCGCGAAACTGAAGTTCCACCCGCTCCAGCAGCTTAAACGTGCGGAACAGGCTGAAATCGAAATTCACAGAACCTGGCCCTCGCAGGCTATTTCGGCCAACGTTGCCGTACCTGACGTCCGTCACGGGCACGAACACACTTGGGTCGTAGAATGGATTTCCAGAACCAACTCCGCCCAGCTTGTGTGTAGGCCCGACCTGGTCAGGTGTTTGCGTTTGATCCACAGCGTTCAAAGAAGCGCCGGAAGCCGTTAACTGGAATGGCTGGCCGGAAACGGCGCTAAAGATACCGCTGGTTTGCCATCCGCCAGCGATCTTGGATGCGGTCCCTGAACTCGCCCAGCGCTTGCCGGAGCCAAAAGGTAGCTCGTAGATATAGGACATCTGGAAAATTTGTGGCGTGTTGTAGCCAGCCGGCCCTCGGTTCTTTCGCAGCACATTGGGGTCGTTCCAGTTGAGGCCAGCCCAACCATCATCATCGGTCCAGTTGATGGCTTTGGACCACGTGTACGCTCCCTTGACCATGAAACCGTTCTTGAATTGACGGTTGAGCGAGGCTTGCAGCGCATGATAGTTCGCGCTCAGGAAGCCCTGCCAATATAGGGTACTGGCAGTCCGAAATTGGTACTGCGCTTTATTGTAAGGCTGTCCTGCCGCTCCAGTACCGGGCAGAGACGAGTTGACGTCCAAATCGCCAAACTGGTGAACGGTCTGGGTGCCGACATATCCCACGGATCCGAGAAAGTTGCCCGGCAGCCTGCGTTCAACGATTAAGTTCCAGGATTCGATATACCCGCGCTTCAACTCGCCCGGCCCGACGCTGCGCTCCAGAGCTTGAGGAGGCAGCGGGATCGTACCGCTGCTGATATCAGGACAGCAAATGGGAGGAATACCAACTGGGAGTGCGGGCGCACCCGGCGGCAGAACGATTGGGGTGGTCAGTGGAGAGAAAGTACCCGCGGGAGAAAACGAGTCCACCCCGGAGAAATTCGAGCCCACAGTGAACGGGTAGAAGCCGCGCAGCGGTCTGGCGAGCGGAAGTGGATCTACGGTGATCCCAAAACCGCTGCGCACGACCATATTGTCGCTCACTTGGTATGCCAAGCCCACGCGAGGGGCAAACAGTTTTTTGCTGGTAGTAACTCCAAGGTTATCGGAATTTCCGCCAATCCCCCCCAGCAGCACGTTCCCGGTGACGAAATCGTACCGGTCGAATTTGGCGACGCTATCGCGCTGCATCAATGGATAGTATTCGTAGCGGAGACCCAGGTTCGCGGTCAGTTTATTCGTAACGCGATAGCGGTCGCCGACGAACCAGCCGAACTGCCACTCCTTTGCCGTGGCCTTG
>JAICJP010000172.1 GCA_025928375.1 Candidatus Sulfotelmatobacter sp. | reverse complement strand
GTCGAGCGTGTGCATCCACGGACTCACGGAGCGAGCGTGCTTGTGACGGCCATCCCAGCGGGTGACTTTGTTGCCATAGCAGGTTGCCCACACTATGTCGGGGTCCGTGAGGTCGGGAACCGTGAAACCGGACTCGCAGCCTCCCATCGCGTGATACCAGCCGGTCTCGCGGGAATCGATAGGAACGCTGGGGCCGCGCATGTTTCCGTCATCCTGCATGTTGCTGTAGAAGTAGTAGGGAATCTGGTTGTCGACATCGACGTGGTACATCTGCCCGATGGGCAGGGTGGCACGGTGGAAGCCGCGGCCGTGGACAGTAGTGATATTCATGCCGCCGTCGTCGGTGATGACAAAGCGATCGGCATTCTGGGGATCGATCCAGATGTCGTGCGTGTCTCCGCCCCAGGGAACGTCTTTGAAGTTTTCGCCACCGTCCAGTGACTGATGGAAGGAACTGCTGGAAATGAGCACTTCGTTGTCTGAGGCAGGGGAAACCGCGAGGCGGATGTAATAGCCCGCGCGGCCTATCAGGGAGCGCTGGTAGTTCACCGCTTTCCAGTGCTCGCCAGCATCGTCGGAGCGCCAGAGCGAGCCTTGATCCTTGGTCTGGATCAGCGCATAAATGCGGTTGGAATTTGTGGGTGCAACGGCGACGTCGATCTTGCCCAAGGGCGAGTGCGGTAATCCATGCTCTTCGATGTGCCTCCACTTCGTACCACCATCACGCGAGACATAAATTCCACTTCCCGGGCCTCCGCTGAACTCACCCCAGGTGCGCATCTCGACTTGCCACATGCCGGCGAATAGCGTGTGCGGATTGTGGGGATCCATGGAAAGGCCGGAGCAGCCCACGTTATCGGCGGTGAACAGCACGCGCTCCCAATGCTGGCCGCCATCGGTGGTGCGGTAGACGCCTTTGTCCTGCTGCGGGCCGGTGGTTCGCCCCAGAACACAGGCGAAGACCAGGTTCTCGTTCGCGGGGTCAATGACGATTCGCCCGATGCGGCCGCTTTCGGGCAGGCCCATGTTCGTCCACGTCTTGCCTGCATCGGTGGACTTGTAAATTCCATTGCCCATGACGTCGCTGTCGCGGATGACCCAGGCTTCCCCGGTGCCCGCCCATACGGTGCTGGGATCGGAAGGCGCGACGGCGAGAGAGCCGATTGCAGCGGCAGGCTGCTTGTCGAATACCGGCGTCCAGCGGTTACCGCCATCGGTGGATTTCCAAACGCCGCCCGAGGCTGCGCCTGCGTAGTAGGTGCTGGGGTCTCCGGGAACTCCGGCGATGGCCGCGACTCGATTACCTACTCGCGGGCCCACAAAACGAAAGCGGAACTGGCCTTCCTCGTCGGAATCTGGCTGTTGCGCACATGCAAGAACATTGCTTAAGACCGCTGCGAATAGCACGAACAGCGCGAGTCGGCGCATCAACATGCTGGAAGCCTCCGGGTAACCGCGTGACATCTTACATGCGCGAGGCCAAAGCACAAAACATTCAGGCTTCACGTTGCCATCGGCTCGTTTCGCTCAGCTGGACAGCCCAGTGCTGTCCCCTGCGCGAGGACGGACTTTGGAATCCGCGGTGGGGCGGAGCGCATCCTCTATCCAGAGAGATAAGGAATGTTATGGCACGCGTATTCATTACGGGATCATCCGACGGGCTGGGCCGCGGGGCGGCACAGTTGCTCGTTCAGCAGGGGCACAGCGTCGTACTGCATGCGCGCGATGAGCGGCGCGCGAAAGAAGCGATGGCGGCCGTCCCCGGAGCGCAAGCTGCGGTGATCGGCGATCTGTCGAGCGTCGTGCAGACGCGCAGTGTGGCAGATCAAGTCAATGGGTTCGGCTCGTTTGACGCCGTCATTCACAATGCGGGCGTGGGGTATCGAGAGGCTCGAAGAATCGAAACTGAGGATGGCCTGCCGCATGTCTTTGCGGTGAATACGCTGGCTCCCTTCCTACTGACGGCGCTTATTCAAAGGCCGAAGCGGCTCGTCTACCTGAGTTCCGGCCTACACCAGAGTGGCGACGCCAGTCTGAAAGATTTGGCTTGGAAAGAGCGTCCGTGGCGCGGGCAGCAGGCATACTCCGACACCAAGCTGCATGATGTGATTCTGGCATTTGCGATTGCGCGGCTGTGGCCTGATGTCTTTTCGAATGCTCTTGAGCCGGGATGGGTCCCTACAAAAATGGGTGGAGCGGACGCCACGGACGATCTCCAGCAGGGATATGAGACGCAAGCGTGGCTTGCCGTCAGCGAGGATGCGGCGGCGAAGGTGACGGGCGAATATTTTTATCACATGCGGCCTCGCAAGCCGCATCCGGCGGCGCGGGATCAGGGGAAGCAAGACATGCTGCTGGAGGCTTGCGAACGTTTTTCGGGAGTGAAGATGGCTGGCGTTTTAAAAGCCGGGCAGTCCGGCGAGGAGCGTACCGCGCTAACACCTACCCCGAACCAATAGGTCCTGGGCTACGTGTTGCTCGAAATACGTGCAGCTCGAAGATCAAAAAACTGGCACCCATCGGGATGGGTGCCAGTTTTATTTTCTCCAGGAATTAGTGATGCTTGTTGTCCTGGCCCTTCTGATCCTGCTTTGACGGGGGCGTCTCGCGCTGTGCCTGAGGACGATCCGGCGGAGCGGGTCGGGCATCAGGGCGCGATTGCGGGCGCTCCTGGGGAGCGGGCCGGGCCTCGCGTTGCGGCTGAGGGCGCTCCTGCGGGGCCGGCCGATTGTCGGGCCGTGCTTGCGGGCGATCCGCTGGGGGAGGAGCTTGCCGCGGAGCCGGTTCGGTTCTCGGCTGCTCCGAGGGTCGCTCGTTGCGCGCAGGCGGCTCGGGCCGATTGGGTTCCGGACGATTCACATCAGGCCTTCCCATATTTGGTTGGCTCTGTGCGGGCATCGGCACATTGGGCCGCGGCTGATTTGGGTCGGGCCGATTGTCTGGCCGAGCTGATGGCGGACGATCCTCGCGGGCCGGAGGCGGACTGGGCCGCCCCGATTCCGGACGGTTGTTCGGAGCAGGGGTGGCAGCCTCAGGCCGATTCGGCTGGGCTGATGGCGGGCGATCGTTGCGCGCCGGAGGGCCATTCGGTTCCGGTCGAGCGTTCGGCGCCGGCTGGTTCGGCATTGGACGATTGGGCTGAGCCGATGGGGGACGATCGTTGCGCGCCGGCGGGCCACCCGGTTCCGGCCGCGCGTTCGGCTGATTCGGCTCCGGACGATTCGGCTGGGCCGATGGACGATCATTGCGTGCCGGCGGACCACCCGGTTCAGGGCGTGCGTTCGACGGCTGATTCGGCTCAGGGCGATTCGGCTGCGCCGATGGACGATCATTGCGTGCCGGCGGACCACCGGGTTCTGGACGTGCGTTCGGAGCTGGCTGATTCGGTTGGGGCCGGTTATTCGGGAAATTGTTCCCAGGCCTATTGTTGGCGCCGGGCTGATTTGCCGGGGGTGGATTCCCGCCGGGGCGGCCGTTGGCCGGTTGTCCTGCTCGAGCCGGTGCCGGGGTAGGCTGCGCGGGTCTGCCTGGAGGAGCGACCCTAACATGCGACTCTGGAGCATTCGCGGGGCGCAGCTTCGCCAGTTCCTGGCGAGGCACGGCCATTCCGGGGTGTTGCGCCAGCAGTTTCTCGCGTGCGGCAAATGAGGGCGGAGGCGGAGGCGGTGCTGTCTTGGCAATTACCTGACGGGTCGCCACCGCTTGCGGCGGCGCGGCAACGCGCCCGGCTGTATTCGCGTGTGCTCCCAAAACGGAAGCGCGTGCGGGAGGCACGGCGGCTCTGGCCGTTACCGGCATCGCCCTGAGTTGCTGCGGGTTGACCCGAATGGCGGATTGAGCGACCGGTTGTGCGCTGGCAAACGAGCGTTGCGGCACAGCAGTCACTGCGCCATTCACGTTGCGGTTCACGTATCGCGCGTTGTTGATGGTCGTTACATTGTTGTTGTTGTTGATGATGGTGGTGTTGTAAACGTTCGTGACCGTGGTCTGATTAACGTTCGTATTGCTGACGTTCACGCGGTTTACGTACGCGGGACTTACACGATACGACGGAACGTAAACTTCGCGCGGACCGAGCGGGAACCAAGCGACCGTAGAGCCAGCGGCCACGCCGCCTCCGACAAACACAACCAAAGCGGGCGCGTACACGGGACGCACTTCCCGCGGGCCAGGGATCCAGCCCCAGCGGTCGCGGACATAGGCCCAGCGGCCGTAGTGGAAGGGGGCGTATCCCCAAGGATTATCGTCGACCCACGTCCAGCCCCAAGGATCAATCCACGCCCAGTGTCCGGTGTGATACGGAGCCCAGCCGGCATCTACGCGCGGGAACCACGCATTACCGTACTCTGGAGTCTCCCGCCAATCTCCGTATTCATCAAGATCTTGAAAACCGACTACACGGCGATCGCAGTAGCGAGCCGACGGGGAATCCTGGTAGCGGCGCTCACGGCTATCGGCCCAGTTATCGAAATCATCGGAACGCCCGATCTGATCCACTTCTGCGTTCAGCGAATCAGTTCCGGTGAAGGTAAAGCGCTGGCCGGAATGTACCGTGTAGCTCTGACCGTTGCCTGTAGATTCACCTTCTCCGTCGCGAACCGTTACAACGGTGGAGTCTCCGTTTTCGGAAGCGTCCACACGGTAACGGCCGGGACGGCCGATGGTAAAGGCCTGATTGGCGGTGTCAATTTCGAACACGTTGTCACGATCGAGGTCCCAAACGCGCACGTTCATGCTTCCGGCGCTGAGCTGGATTTGAACAGTGCGGTCGTCGAGATTGAGAAAAGTGATGCCGGTGTTAGCGCCCAGATTGATCGTGGACGAGCCCAGCTGGATTTCCGCGCGCGAATCGCGGTCGGCCCATAATTTATCTCCCGTCGTCAGAGGACGGTTCGGAGCAGCCTCAACCCACTCGTTCTCGCCCGCAGGCTGGAAGGAGACGGATCCCTGCATATAGCCCAGACGGGCGACGCGGCCCGGAGGGTCATCTCGATCCTGGGCTGCCGCTGAGATTTGAAATGCCGCCGCCATGAACAGAACGGCCAAAACTGCCACGAAAGCACGGAGACGCCGCTCCCAAGCTGAGGGTCTCGCTGCCACGTTGTTACACATGTGCTTGAACCTTTCTGGGCGTAGCGTTCGCGCCCGAGCACGCCATACCTGTAAAAACACGCCACTGAGAAGAAGTTGCTGGGGTCTTCTGCCCCTCCAGGACCAACCCGCCTGATAATAGATGCTCCTCGTAAATCTATAACTTATAAGGTGATTCGCGTAGGTACGGGCGGACAGTGAACTTCCAGAGAGACGGCATCCACCATAGGGTACATAGAGGGGGCACGGAGGATTAGCGGGTGCTCCTCTGGCTGCGGCGAAGGATTTTCGTAAACAGCCGGCCGTAGGGTTTGTCGCCATCCGGCGCGGCCTGAGCGGCCGGGATTCGCCCTAGCCGGGATAAGCTGAGAGGCTGTTTTCTACGTGGTTTATTGCGTTCCCAGGCACTGAAGCGTCTTCCCTTCGCTGCTACAATGCCGTGTTTCATCGATACTTACGCGCGGGGTCGAACTTCAAGAGGTGCAACAGCGTACTGTTAATTGGGCCTGAGATGGTCTCAGATGTTCAGGCCCAGTCTCAGTAAAGCGATTTCCGGGGAGTGCAAGTGGAAGACGTCCAGGTCGTTGCGATGCTGGTGCGGCGATGTATTGCCGGCGACGCGGCTGCCTGGGAGGAAATCGTGCAAAGTTACAATCGGCGCATCTACAACCTCTGTTACCGCTTCGCCGGATCAGCCGACGACGCGCAAGACCTCACCCAGGAGGTCTTCATCAAGATGTACCGCACTCTCTCGAGCTACGACCATACCAAGGGTGCATTCGTAACCTGGGTCACGACGATCACGCGGAACCTGCTGGTGGACCATTTCCGCAAGACCAAGCAGGACCGGATGACCGATTCCATGGACACCGCCGCGTCCGAACACGAGGACGCCCAGCCCCTCAGCGAGCAGATCCCTGACCTCTCCGCCCCCCCAGATACACGGGTACGGCAGCGGGAGGTCAGCGAGACGGTACACGCGGCTTTGGGCAAACTTTCTCCCGAACTTCGGGAAGCAGTGATTCTAAGGGACTTACAAGACATGGACTACCGCGAGATAGCCACAGTCTTGAAGGTTCCGGAGGGCACCGTGAAATCAAGAATAAATAGAGGGCGCGCGGAACTTGCGAGGCTCCTCCAACGTACCTATAGGCAGGTGATGTGATGCCAGATCACACCAATCACGGAATGCAGTGCAACGAGTTCGACTCGCTGCTCTCGGACGCCCTGGATGGTGTTCTGAGCAGGGCTGCACTCGACCGCTTCCAGGCGCATGCCCGGAGTTGCCAGGCATGCGGGGCGCTGTTCGCCGAAGTTGAGGCGGGCCGCAACTGGTTGAAAGATCTCGAAGAGGCAGAGCCTCCGGCGAGCCTGGTCACGAACATCCTGGCATCCACGACGGGCGTTGATACTCAGCGTCTGCGAAGCGCCGCACCAACTCGTCAGCCGCGCATTTCCTGGCTGGAACATGTGCAGGCGGCACTGCTGGAGCCGATCTGGGCGATGGTCCGCCAGCCGCGATTTGCCATGTCGTTTGGCATGGCGTTCTTCGCGCTGTCGGTGGGCCTGACGGTTGCCGGAGTGAAGCCGGCCGACCTGCGGCAGGTGAGTTTGAGGCCGTCAGCGCTCCGGCACGCTTACTACAACACGCAGGCGCGCGTGGTAAGGTACGTCGACAATGTGCGCGCCGTCTACGAAGTGCAGGCTGCGCTGGCCGGGATCAAGCGTAATGTAAGGCCCGCCGAGCCCGGTCCTGCAAAGCCAACGAAGGAGCGTAAGAACGATACATCCCAACAACCTGAGCAGAAGCAAGAGCGCAACTACAGCCAAACGGGGGAGCAGTTGATTTTGGCTAGCGCTCACCGGGGCCCATGTATTGGAGATTGCGATCTGCCTGTAGGGTCAGTGACCACGTACAGGAGGTTCGTATGAACTGCGCCAATCACAGCGATCAAGCTGCGGTGGCGTTCTGCCGCACTTGCGGCAAGCCACTTTGTCCCACATGCACCCGCGACGTGCGCGGAGTTATTTACTGCGAATCGTGCCTGGCCGCGCGCATGGAGGGCACAGCGCCGGCTGCAGGGTTCGTGGCACCGGCTCAAACTGTGTATCCGCCGGTGGGGGCTGCCAGCGCTGCTCCGCCGCCGCTGAATGTTGGTCCCAATCCGGCGGTGGCGGGAATCCTTGCGGGATTCTTCCCCTTCGGTGTCGGTGCGGTCTACTGCTCGCAGTACGCCAAGGGCTTGGCTCACCTGATCGTGATGGTGCTGCTGATTGTGGGAGTGAGTTCCGAAGTGCCCTGGTACATGCACACTATCCTTGGGATTGGGATTGGATTCTTCTACGTCTACCAGATCATTGATGCGGTTCGCACGGCGAAAGCACTGCAACTGGGAGAACCGGTGCCCGATCCATTCGGGCTGGCGGCAACGTTCGGCGCTGGGGAGAAGTTCGAAGGCACCAAGGTTCCGGCGGGAGCGGCGATTCTGATCGGCCTGGGCATTCTGTTCCTGTTGCACACTGCAGGCTTGTTCGAAGTCGGCATGGGCGTTCTGATTTCGCTGGCTCTGATCCTGCTGGGTGTATGGCTCTTCGCCAAACATTGGGGGCTGCTGGGCGGCATCAGCGGGCGCTGCAATTGCGAGCAGTGCCGGACGCGGCGGCTCATGGGCCCGGCCATCATGGTTACTTTGGGAGTGCTCTTCCTGCTCGACAGCGTCTCCAATATCGAATTTCACAAAACGTGGCCGGCCATCCTGCTGGTGATTGGCGTGGTCAAGCTGTTTCAGAGCAACGCCTCGGCGGCGGGACATATCGGGCCGTTGCCGCCGGACGCGTCCACTTATGCTCCCGTCCCACCGCCTGCGGCAAACAGTGGAGTCGTGAATCCGCAACCACCTTCCTCTGGCGAGGTGAAAAATGTCTAGCCCAGTGATGAGTCCGCCCCCGATGGCTCCTCCGCCACGGCGCCCACGGTCATTCGCGGGCCCCTTCGTTCTGATCATCATCGGCTTTGTGTTCCTGCTTAGCACCATGCATGTGCTGTCGGTCGGGCGGCTCGCTCATCTGTTCGCCAACTACTGGCCGGTGCTGCTGATCCTGTGGGGCGTAATCAAGGTCGTCGAGCACATGCAGGCGCAACGCCAGGGCGCGCGCGCTTCCGGCATTGGCGCCGGCGGAGTTGTGCTCATCGTCATGATCGTGGTGTTCGGCCTGATCGCGACGCAGTTGGAGCGCGTCAACTGGTCGGGCATGCGAGACGACTTCAATTTTGACGATAACGACTTCAGCCATCTCTTCAATGGGAATACCTACAACTACGACGATCATCTGGAGCACGACTTTCCTGCCGGAGCGAGCCTGAAAGTGATCGACACCCGGGGTGCAGTGAGTGTGCATGCCTCGGACGACAACAAGATCACGGTGGTGGTCCGCAAGCGAATTGGCGCGGAGAACCAGACGGATGCCGACAAGTACAACGACGAGAGCAAGCCGATAATCACCGCCATCGGCGGCCTGGTCACGGTAGATGCGAAAGCCGATGGCGCGGGCGATCACCCGGTGGAAACCGATCTCGATATTTCTGTGCCCCGCAAAGCTGCTGTAACTGTCAGTTCTCACCGCGGAGACGTGAATATTACGGGGCGCGACGGCAATGTTGACATCTCAGCGCAGCGCTCGGACACCTCCGTAGAAGACGTTACCGGGTCGGTGAAAATCAGTCAGGATAGGGGCACGGTTCGGGTACAGCAGATCACCGGCGATGTACATCTGGGAAACCGGCTCAACGAAGTCTCGGTATCCGATGTGAAGGGTAGCCTGCAGCTCGAAGGCGAATTCCAGGAGAGTGTGAAACTGGAGCGCATCGCGAAGACGGTTACCTTCAAGTCTTCGCGCACCGACATGGAGTTCTCGCGGCTGGACGGTTCGCTCGATTTAGATTCGGACGAGCTTCGAGCTGACCAGGTCACCGGTCCGCTCCACCTCACCACGCGATCGAAAAATATCCGGCTCGACAGCGTGTCGGGCGATGTGCGCTTGCAAGACGAT
>JAICJP010000122.1 GCA_025928375.1 Candidatus Sulfotelmatobacter sp. | reverse complement strand
GGCGTATTTTTCGTTGACTGAAAAAATAGAAGGAGTACAACAGGATCGTTCTTTGACAGCTTCTTAAGTTTTTCCGGTTGGTGCGGCGTCCGGGGCTCAAGCGAAGTCACTTTCCTGATCGCGAGGTTGGGAAGGAGGGCAAGCAAGGGTCTATAGCAAAGCGCTGGTTGAGAAGAATGAAGAAGAAATGTTGAAGGCAGGATAGAGTTCCGAGGCGTAAGGTAGGTTTATCCGGTTGGCGGTGAGCCCGGAGCCCAAGCTGACGATCGCGCGTTGCGCCCCGCAAGGGAGGCAACGCAAGCAGGTCGAGCGAGGGTCAAACGCGAGCTACTGGCCGAGACGAATGGACCTTACATCACCTCGGAACTCTCTTTGTTTTTGAGCGGCGAGGTATGAGCTGTGAGCTTCTAGCCCATTACCTTGACGGTCAATCTTGGGGGTCATCATCGCGCGCTTTGCGCGCGACCCCGCACGAGGCGTCCGGGGCTACATAATTACATGCCTTCTTCCCACCTTGCCGAATTCCTGACTAGTTCAAGTTCAGGAATCATCAACTGACCGATTTTTTCTGGAATTGGTGCAGGCCTGCCAGGAGCAGCAACAGATCAAACACACTCAGGGCAATCAGGACTGCAATTGCGGATAGGTGCGGGTATTGCGGCACCAGGGCGCCTCGCAGGCCTTCGCTGGCATAGACCAGCGGGTTGATCAGGACAATCTTCTGCAGGATCGGGAATGTGTTCAGCGCGCTCCAGGGGTAGTAGGTGCAGCCGAAGAAAATCATGGGCGTGATGACCATGCTGAACATCAGTCCTACGTGCTGCTGATTCATGGTGCAGCCGAGCGCCAGCCCTCCGGCGGCGGAGAATACCGCGACTAGCACCATGACAACGGCAAACTCGATCGGAGACTTTACTGCAAGGCCTAGTCCGCGGCCTAAAACTAACCAACCCAGCGGTAGCACGACGACGCCAGCAACGAGCGCCTGCAGCATTCCCGCCACTACCTTTTCGATGGCGATCCACGAAATGTCGATGGGGGCGAGCAGACGATCTTCGATTTCGCGCGTCCATTGGAATTCGGCAATGAGGGGCATGGCGACGGCCCAGATTCCGGTGAATACCATGCTGATGGCGATGATGCCGGGGAGGAGCAGGCTTTTATATTTCTCGGGCATGTAGCCGCTGCTCACCATGACGCGACCGAAGATGAATACGAACAAGAGCGGCTGCAGGAAGGTTTGAAAGAAGATGAGCAGGGCGTTGCGCCTTGCCACATGGGCATCGCGCGCCAGCATTGCGCCAAAGGCTTTCCAGTTCAATCGCGCAGACTCCTTCCGGTGTGGTGCAGAAACAAATTTTCCAGACTCGGTTCGGAGATGTGGACGTCGGAAAGTTCCGCTCCCGCCGAGACTGCTACCGAAGCGATTTCGGGGATCAGGGAACCTCCGCGATCGGCGTAGATATCGGCTCCGATAGAATCGAGGGCTCGGACTTCGCGAACTCCGGCGAGGGATTGCAGGCGCTGCAACAAGTCGGGCGTCTGCTTGCCGAAATGGAGGCGCAGAAGAAATCCGCCAGGGATAGAGCTCTTGAGTCCGGCGGGAGTGCCGAGAGCAATGACCCGACCATGATCGACAATGGCGATGCGCTGGCAGAGAGCGTCGGCTTCTTCCATGTTGTGCGTCGTAAGAAGGACGGTCTTGCCGAGTTGGTTATATTCGCGAATGATGTCCCAAAGCAGGATGCGGGTCTGGGGATCGAGGCCGGCGCTGGGCTCGTCGAGGAACAGGACCTGAGGGTCGTGCATCATGGCGCGGGCGATGGAGAGGCGTTGCATCATGCCTCCGGAAAAGCCGCGCACCATCTGCTGGGCACGATCGGTGAGCTTGAACTTTTCAAGCAGGGAGTCGGCCAGGTCGGAGCGTTCTTTACTTGGGATTCCGAAATAGGCAGCGTGGAAGGTGAGGATCTCGCGGGCGGTAAGAGAGAAGTCGAGATTGGGGCGCTGCGGAACTACGCCGATCAGGCGCTTGACGGTGGCTTGTTCGGACCAGACTTCGTGGTCGCCTACGAATGCTTTGCCGCTGGTGGCGCGAACTCGCGTAGTGAGGACTCCGACGGTCGTGGACTTTCCTGCGCCGTTTGGCCCTAAGAGGCCGAAGATTTCTCCGGGCTGGACTTGGAGTGAAAGGCCGTTCAGAGCTTTGATTTGCGCTTTGGGCTGCTTTGAGTTCTTTCCCGCGCCGGCGCGAGCGATAAATCCTGCGCCCGCGCCCGGAGTGGGCGCGGAACTGTAAACCTTGTGCAGGTCTTCTGTGCGGACGCCTACGGCCATTTCATTCATTCCCGGATAAGACATTCACCACAGGGGGCACGGAGGTTCACAAGGGATACCGGCGGTCTGTGGTTGCCTGGGTTTCGGAAGTATAACGCAGAGGCTTGGAGAAAGTTACGGGACTTACTGGTCGCTTCGCGACTCGCCCTGGACGAGAGGGGCCGAGGCTACACTGATTTAAAAAGCTGTCCGCAGAAACGAAGCGAGGTGCCATCCGTCCATGTATTTGTAGGGCGTCTCGCCCGTGGTGTAATGCCCGCAAGGCAGCACCGCGACCTGGTGATCAAGCCCATGCCGCTCGAATTGCTCGACCACGTGCCGCGAGAATTTCGGCAAGAAGGTCAGATCGTAGCTCCCATAAACGATGAGCGATTTTTTCGGCCATCTGGCAAACTGCTCGAAGTACGCCATGGGGCTGATCGCCAGCCATGCCTGCCTTAATTCCTCGAGATCGATCTGCTGCTCAATTCCCTGCCGGATGTGCCGCGTGGACTGCCCATGCCACACTACGTCCGCGAAATAGGTGGCGGCATGATTGAAGGCAGCCACCCGGATGCGCGGATCATGCGCCGCAGCGATGAATGCGAAGCAGGAGCCGAGGCTTGTTCCCACAATCCCGAGCCGGTTGTAGCCTTGCTGCTCCAACCAGTCCAGGCAGCAGCGGACATCGATGACACCCTGGCGCACAGCGTTGAGGGTGCGTCCAATGTTAGCGGACACGGCGTAGTCGGCTCGGTGGATCTCCGGGGGCTTTCGCGAATCGTGATAGGGCATGCTCATGCGCAGCACCGCGATGCCGAGCAGGTTGAAGACGCGGCAGAGCCCCACGTAGGAGAGCGCATCCGAGTTCCAGTGCGGCAGCAACACCACCGCTCGCCGTCCCCGCGCCGGAAACCAGCGCGCCGTTACCACGTCATTTTCCGGATATCGCGTTTTCACCGGAGAGGTGAATCTCAGAAATTCCGCATAGGTTCCCTTTACCTTGGCCTCAAGTTTCGGGTCGGGAACTTCGCGCGTTGAATAGACCTTTACTTCATCCTTCTCCAGGCGAAAGTCGGAGGGCCGCTGGTAGGAATAGAACTCATCGCTGGCTGCGACAATGCGGCGGTTGTAATCCAAAATAAATTTTTCGGGATTCTGCGCCGCGTAGCCGGGAGCATACCCGTTGCGGCAAGGCCATTCGTGGGTGCAGTCCAAGCCCCACTCCAGCGGACGCACCACACGATTATTGTCCACCGAGGTAAGGCGGTGCTCCCAGTCGTACATCCACTGTGCATAGCGGGAAGGCATGCTGAACCTTCCAGTGTAACAACCTAAGGGGCGAGATTATGCAGCGAGGACAGCCAATGGCAGCAATTTGCAGTTAGCAGCCGGATTGGGGAAGTATGCGGGAGCTCGTGAAAGTGGCGCGGCAAGGCCTGAGGTGTGCTTTAGCTTGGGTATCGGCGAGGCACCCGCTTGGAGATATTGCAGAGAATCTCGTAAGGGGTGCTATTGGCCAATTCGGCGTGTTCGAGCGCGTCCACGCTGAGTCCGTCAGTTGATCCCAGCAGAATCACTTCATCGCCGACGCTGACCCCGGGAATGCCGGTTACGTCCGCCAGCGTCAAGTCCATCGAGATCCGCCCCACAATAGGGGCGTAGTGATCACGCACAATCACCCGGCCGCGATTGGAAAGCTGGCGATTGTAGCCATCCGCGTAGCCCACCGGCAGGACCGCCACATGGGCTGGCGCTTTCGTCGCGTAGGTTCCGCCGTATCCCAGAGGCTGGTTCGCGGCAAAATTACGTAACGATAAAATGCGCGTCTTCCAGGTGAGAATGGGTTTGACCGGAAGGCGCAGAGTTCCGCCGCTCACCTCGCGCCCGGCGCGCTGAAACGGCAGATAGTATCCGTAGAGCGCCACGCCCGGACGCACCATCGTGTTCCACGTCTCGCGCCGCGAAATTACTGCCGCGGTGTTGGCCATGTGTACGAAAGTCGGCTCGAAACCGGCTTCCCGGGCCATCTTCCGCGCAGCTTCAAAGTTTTTCTCCTGCTCCGCCACGGAGGGAGCATCCATAATTTCCGAAGACGCGAGATGTGTCGAGAGCCCTTCCAGACGGAGATGCTTGGCTGCGCTCAACGCCTGAAGAACCGCGGGCAACTGTTCCACCGCCACGCCGAGCCGCCCCATCCCGGTATCCACTTTCAGGTGCACCGGGTGTCTGGCAACGCCCAGGCCGGCCGCGGCCTTCTCGAGCGACTCAATCTGCCAGAGCTCCCACACGGTAGGCGTGAGCTGCAGGCGGATAATCTCGGCCTCTTCGCCCCGCCAGAATCCAGTCATCAGCAGGACGTTCGACTGAATGCCGGCCTCCCGCAGCGGAATGGCTTCGTCCAGCGAGGTAACTCCAAGCCACTTTGCTCCTTCACCTTCAAGTGCGCGAGAGCATTCTACGGCGCCGTGTCCGTAGGCGTCGGCCTTCACCACAGCGCACACGGTCACCGCCGCTCCAACATGCTTCTGCACAGTTCGGAAATTTTGCCGCAGGGTGGCGAGAGAGACGTCGGCCCAGGTGGGGCGCGTCGCTGCACGGCTCAGGATTTCTGCTGTGGTAGCCACTTTCGCGATTATAGCGGGAGCGCTCGGCACCTCGAAGTTACCCACGGGCTACTCCCCTGCGAGAATCATGAACCCGGACTCGATGACTCCTAATTCAATTTGAAGTTCACCGTAATCTGCGTCTCCACCTCAATGACCTCGCCGTTGAGCACATAGGGCCGGTAACGCCAGTGGCTCACGGCTTCCAGCGCGGCATTCACCAGCATCGGGTGTCCCGAAAGAACCTGCAGATGTTGAATGGTTCCCGCTTTGCTGATGATTGCCGCTAAGACAACCTGCCCCTGGACGCGTGCGGACCTGGCCAAAGACGGATACACAGGATCAACCCGCCGAACGAGGCTTCCCTGCAGCATGCTTGACGTGCGAAATGCGGGTTTGCTGGCAACGGCAGGCGCAGTGGGCGCAGCGACATGACTCAACGACTCATTGATTACCCCCCAAACACCTTGCCGCGGGCCATTGCCCGTCCTGCCATCCACGGCCTCGGTGGTGTTGTAAGGCACCTGCGGTGGAGGCTCAATCTCATCGATCATGCGGATCTGGTGAGGAATGGACGGGGGCGCAACCAGAATGTTGCCAGACAGGTTGCTGTGAACCAGGTGTGTCGTGCGTTCACGCGCTATGTTCCGCAGCGGAGGCGGCGGCGCTCCCCACGAGATGGGCGGTTGCAGAACACGACTCTCCGGCAGTGCCACTGTCGTCATAAGCGAAATCGTCAGTAAGCCTCCCAGCACCGCTGCCTGCAATGCGAATGAGGTTAGCGTTGTCCAGCTTCTCTGCGTGCGTTGGGCCCATGATGTTTCCAGCATGCTCTCGGCAAACATGGTGTCCTCCAGCGTGAATCTACTTGCTGCTATGGACACCAGCAAAGTCGGTTCGAGTGCCTACTTTGAAATAAAAAAAGGCCGCGTTTTCACGCGGCCTGCTGGAACTTTTCCGGCACGCAAGGTGTCGGATTCGAAGCTATTTCGGGGGCTCGCTCGACTTCGGAGTGCTGGATTTCGGCGCCGTGCCGGTCGGAGCTCTCGGAGTTGTCGGCTTGGGAGCTGTGGCTCCTGCTGGAGGTGTCGGAGCAGCCACACCGGACTGCACGTTGTAGGCCTCAACCACCGGCTTGGTGATGTCGATCGCCTCGCCCCACCAGAGAACATTGCTCTGCGGCCAAGGCTTCGACGTGTCGACGATCATGCCGAATCCGTTCTCCTGCGAATACTTCACAATCATCGGCGCCATCTTCTGCAGGATCTTCGAGGCGATATCCTGCTGCTGGCTGCCGAACTCTTCCTGCGCATCCTGCACATTGCGATCGAAGCTCTTCTGCTTGGTCTCGATCTGCTTCTTCAGGTTGCCGGCGGCATCTTCGTTCAGCTTGTCGCCCTGAGTGTTGAGCTGCTTTTTCAAGGACTCAAGCTCGTCGTTTTGACTCTTCAGCTCAGCCTGCTTGGGCTCGAACTTCTTTTGCAGGGCCTGAATTTCTTTCTGCCCTTCGTTGCTGCCGAAGATCGCTTCCTGGATGTTGATGGTTCCGACCTTAGTGGCACCAGTGGGCCCGGTGGTCGTGGCGGGCGCGGAGCCCGCCGGAGTTGTTGCAGGTGCAGCCGCCGCACTCGACGGGGTGGCGGCGCTGCCGGTTTGGGCTAGTGCGGAAAACGTCAAGGTCACCGCAATTGCCAGAAGAACGCGCACAAACTTGCTTTTCATCGGATCGGTTGAACTCCTTGGAACATGGTTCCGGGAATGATCTTTCTTTTCGCTCTCAGATCGCTTCTCAATCAATCGCTGGGCCGCTTTGAATGAGGTCTCCGCTGCAGTTGCGGCCGTCCTCGGAACAGGCGCATGACTGCCACTTTCACGCCAGCTATACGGACGTGCGGTCCACCCCTCGGACTCGCTAGATGGCGTGGATCAATAGCAATTATATTGATCCCGCTCTGCTACAGTCAAACCCCTACCCGGGATAGTTGTCCACCCATTGCAGCCAAACTCGATGCGCCATCTTCTGTTTTAAAACGTTGTGGCCACGGTGAAACGGAACGTCTTGCGCGGTTCCCGTAGCAGGAAGTTCGGGGCGTAAGTATTGACCGCCAGATGATAAGTGTAGTCGCCCGCCGCGCCGGCGGGGAACATGCTGCGTGTGATCGGGATCGGCGGTGTCGCCTGCTGATCCAACCGCAGCGGGTTGTACGCCCAATAAATCCGGAACGGTGCGTTGATCACCGGCAGGAACATCTGCAGCTCCAGCCCGGTAGAAACTCGCGGCTTCCAATTGGTGGCACTCAACACCTGCAAGTACTTCGAGGGAGTGGGATTCAGAACGGTGCCGCCGGCGCAATTGTAGCCGGGATCGAGGGTGGCACAACCAAATGGAGTTCCGACCACCTGATCATATTGCGCGGTCGCAATCTGCAATTGCGAGCGGCGAATTACAGGATCGATTCCGCTATCGATAAAAGGAGCGACGGCCACCGGCCCGGCGATGGTGATGCGATATTCCAGGTTCGTCCACACACTAAGATCGCCGCCGGGGAACACAATCTGATCGACTGGTATGGGGACAGTCCAGTTCCCCTGGCGAGGATTCGAGGGATTCTTCAAAACCGGTGTTCCGTCAGGATTCGTCAGCGTGATTACGTTCGAACTGGGCAAAAAAGCAACCGGCGAGACGGAGCGGATGTCGAATCCGCGAATATCGTTCTCGCCGCCCATATAGAAGCGCTGGAAGGGCGGAGCGACCAATCCGCCAAACCCGCTGATGAAGTTCGCGTTCACGCTGTAGCCGATTGTGTTCCTTCGCTTCTGCACCGGAAAGAATTGCTTGTACTGAATGATGGGCCGGATCGAACGCACCGTGCCGCCCAAGCCGGCGAACTCGGCGCCCAGCGTCATCTGCTTTCCGCTGTGAGGGAACATGCCGCTGTCGAGCGTATTGAAAGAGAAATTGGGAAAGATCTTGCTGGTAATGATCCCGTTGACGGCGTTCGGTCCGGAAATTCCGCGGAACGCGATGAAGTCGAACAGGGTCTTCGACGCCGTGCTCAACGGAATGAGCGTGGAGCGGTCGAGCGAATAAGTCAGGCCAACTCGCTTGAACGAGCGTCTCAGGGGATAGCTGAGCGAGGTGGTGAAGCCTACGCTTGACTGCGAATAGTTCTGCAGGTTCTGCAGAACGGCACTGGGAAGATTGAGATTCTGCCCGCTGAAAATCGACAGCTGCCGCGCCTGGTTGTAGCTGATCTTGTTTCCGAAGACGGTAAATCCGAACTGCAACGGCCGATCGAACATGTAGGGCTGAGTGAAGCCGAACATGACGCTGCGCGCCAGATTGCCCAGGCTGATCTGCATCTGCAGCGTTTCGCCTTTCCCCAGGAAGTTGTTGGTGGAGTAGTTCAGCCCGATGAAGGCGCCTTCCAGGCCGCTCACGCCGCCGTTCAAACCGATACTGTTCTTGCCTTTCTCATGCACTTTCAGCGTCAGGTCCACTTGCCCGTTCTTCTCGTCCAGCCTTTTCTCCGTCACATTGGGATCATCCGGCTTGAGCTGGTCGAAGTAGGAAAGCTGGTTCAAGCGCTGCAGGCTGAGTTCCCATAGGCGCGAGTCGTAGATGCCGCCTTCTTCCAGCGACAGTTCGCGGCGGATCACCTTGTCGCGCGTGGTGGTGTTGCCCTGGAACTCGATGCGCCGCACGTAAAACTGTTTTCCCTCGTCAATATCGATTTCCAGGTTCGCCAGCTTCTTCTCGTCGTCGAAAGTAGTGGAGGGAACGCCGGTGTAGTTGATATATCCGTACTGGCCGTAAGCCTTGCGCAGGTTCTCGAGGCCCTTTGCAACCTTCTCGCGGCTGAAAATGTCGCCATCTTTGAGCGGAAAAAGATTACGCAGAGCGGCGGTGTTGGAGAGGAATTTGTTGTTCTTGAACGTGATCTTGCCCAGCCGGTACTTGTCCCCTTCGTCGATCGGCATGGTGATGTCCACGGCTTTGCCGGGTCCGGATTGCAGCAGGGGGATGTGGAACCCTTTATGGCCGGTATCGTGGATCACGGTTTTCGGATCGGTGACGTTAGCTTTGAAGTAGCCACGGTTCTGGTACTCGGCTCGAACCCGTTCGGTGTCTTCTTCGAGCTTGGTGGCGTCGTAGGTCTTGGCGAAGATGTTTTCCAGGAAAATAGAGTGGGGGATGCCGATGGGCCGCAGGTTCTTCATGGCGGCACGAAGGACGCGGCTGCTGATGTTCTTGTTTCCGTCGAAGCGGATCTTGCCTACTTTAACCTTCGGCCCTTCTTTCACCACGAAGGTGATGCCCACCGCGGCCGGCGGAATCTGCCGCACCTCGGTGCGAATGGTTGCGAACTGACGTCCGTGTTCAGCAAGCAAATTCTTGATCGAGACTTCGGCCCTCTTGATGCGCGTGGGATCATACTGGCTCTCCACCACCAATCCGACCTTATCCTGCTTGAAGCGGTCGAGAATGTCACTTTGAGAAACCGAACTTGTGCCGAGGTAGGTGATCTCGCGGATGGTCGGCTTTTCTTTCACCTGTACGATCAGGCGCCAGCCTTTCGGCGTCTGCTCGCGCAGAAACTTGATGTCTTCGAAGTAGCCGGTGTTCCACAGCGAGTTGAAGTCTCGTTCGAGGGCAGCCTGATCGTAGATGTCACCCGGCTTGGTGAAAATGCGCGCGCGAATGGTATCGGCCGGAATGCGGCGGTTGCCCGTTACGGTGATCTCGGAGACTACATCCGTCTGCGCCGATGCCAGTCCTGCCACTCCAAAAAGAATGGTCAGGAGCGCCAGCCAAAAGCCGCAATACCGCTGCGCTACCCGCACCCAAGGTCCTGGAAATGAAGGAGTTGGCACCAGTGCGCCTCCGGGAACGCAGGCGCCGCTGGGCACAACAAGGTTCTCCGAATGAAAGCGAAAAGGAATCGCTACGACCTCAGCCTCTGGGATGTAAGAAAACTGCAATTATACGGTAGAGCGAGGGAAAGCGTCCAAAGCGGCTCTCAATTGGCATCCTTCGGCCGCTCTGAATTTTTCTTCGGGTATGGGCCTCACTCCTTAGGACCTGATTACTGACCGCGCATCAGTGGCCGGTAATTTTCTCTACCTCCACCAAGACGGAATAAAACGTGGCGGAGTTGCCCATGTCGGTAAGTTTTTCTGAGGTTAAGCTGTTGATGCTTTGAAAACCTGGGGCCATCTTAGCCCAATTCAGCTTCGCGGAAACTACGCCGGGCTGTACTCTTCCATCCACTTTGGCGATCAGCTCAACTTCTCCGCGTTGGTTGTAGACACGCACGCGATCACCGTCGGCAATGCCACGAGTTCGCGCATCTGGCCGGGAAAGTTCCAGCAGGCCGGGCGTTTCCATCTCCTGCACGGAGGGTAGATTGGAGAAAGTAGTATTGAGAAAGTTGTCGGCTTTGCGCGCCAGCAGTTCCAGTGGCAGATCCTTTTTGCCATGCCGCGATTCCGAAGGTGGAGTGAACTCCGCGACGGGATCAAGTCCCAGCGCCTTCAGGCTCTCGCAGTAAAACTCCGCCTTGCCGGAAGGCGTACGAAAGCCGCCGTTTGCAAAAGGCAGAAAGGGAGCTGGGTCCACTCCCGGCTGTCCTGCGGAGCCAGGCCCCGATCCCTGGTTCCTATCCCCTGCGTTGCTCTCGAACGTGAATCTGGCATGGCCCGACTCCAGCAGGTCGCGCGTGATCCCGTCCATCCAGGGAGCGTCAGACTCGAGGGCGAGATCGATTATGTCGTCCACAGTCTGCGAGAAACACTCTTCGGTGAATCCCATGCGCTGCGCCAGCGCGCGGAACACGTCTACATTGGACCGGCACTCGCCTAGCGGCTGAATCGCCTGGTTTGAAACCTGCAAGTAGTAATGGCCGTACGCCTTCTGAAGATCCTTGTGCTCGAAGAAAGTGGTAGCCGGAAGCACGATGTCGGCGTAATCCGTAGTGTCGGTGAAGAACTGCTCGTGAACCACGGTAAACAGGTCGGGCCGCATCAACCCGCGCACTACCTTGTCGTGATTCGGACAAACCGCGGCTGGATTCGAGTTGTAGACGAATAGCGCCTTTACCGGAGGATCGCTCACTTCGTTCAGCACGCGCCCTAACTCCACCATGTTGAGTGTTCGGGCTGGCCGTCCCAGAGCGACGTCCATCAGATCCGTACGCTTGAGGGCAGAAGGGTTGAGGTCCGCGGCCCCGCTCAGCGACATTTGAAAGCCGCCCCCGACTTGCTTCCACGATCCGATCAGGCAGGGCAACATCGCGACTGCCCGGGTCGCCATACCGCCGCCCTCGGAGCGCTGCACGCCGTAGTTCAGCCGGATCACCGACGGGCTCGTAGTAGCGTATTCGCGCGCCAGCTGGCGGATATTGTCGGCTGAAATTCCGGTCCAGTTTGCGACGCGCTCCGGCGAATATTCCTTCACCTTTTCACGCAACTGCTCAAAGCCGAGGGTGTATTTCGAAACGTAATCGGCGTCGTAGAGCTTCTCGCCGATAATCACGTGCATCATTGCCAGCGCCAGCGCGGCGTCGGTACCGGGATTGATGGGAAGATACCAATCGGCGCATTCTGCCGTTCGTGTGCGGTAAGGATCGATCACCACCAGCTTCGCGCCGTTCCTTTGCGCCTCCACAATGAACGGCCACAGATGCACGTTGTTGGCATGAATATTCGAAGCCCAGGCGATGATGTATTT
>JAICJP010000439.1 GCA_025928375.1 Candidatus Sulfotelmatobacter sp. | reverse complement strand
CCCGGGTCCGGGGGTGAGCACCTGGACCCGGGCTGGCTGTTCCAATGAGTCTGCGAAACGAGAGAGGGGAAAAACCGGCATCCGGCTGGGCCAGGAATACCGATGAGCGGATCACTCACCCTCCTGTCGGTGCGCCCGCCATGGGGTCGGCGGCGCGGTTCGCTTTGATTTGGAACAGCGATCTTGCTACTTCCCGTCCCACTCTTGACTCGAACTGCTAGAGCACAGAGTTTCACAGACCTTGTTACTTCTTTTGCTGCGCGCGAATGTACGAAACCACCATCTTGATCTGATCTTCCGCCATGCCTTTGTTCGCGTACGCGTGCATGGGCTTCTTTGCCTCGCCGCCGTTCGCGATGGCGTCGGTCAAATCCGCGTCGGACGTTTTCTTGGACTCATCGGAAACCAGGCTGGGAGCCTTGGCAGCGGGCTTTCCAGCCAGATCGGCACCGTGGCAGGCGGCGCACTTGGCTTTGTAGAGGGCTGCACCGTCATCGGCGGCCCATGACAGATTCGGCAGGATCAGGAATAGGGTCACGGCGATGGCTACGATCACCAGTACCAGCTTCATCGTTTTCATGAATGCGTTTCCTTTCGCTACCTTCCATCTTGCACGCAGCGGACCAACTAAGGACCGCTACCCCGCGTGGCAAGACGCTTATGAAAACTTACTCACCGCATTGCAGTTTCTCTGGGAACGGTGATGGCGGTCAGTGATTTCGATCACGTGCGAACGTGATCGGCAGGCTCGGCTATCTCAAACAAAATGCGGCACATCGCGTGAAAAAACTCCTAATGCGCGTGATATCCCGCAGTCTGGACTGCATTATGAGGTGAGGAGTTTTTCAGCACTTCTCGGAAGCTGTTGAAAATAGTGCCTGCTGCCGGACGCGATCGGGAAAAAAGCTTGGCACCGTGGTTGCGATAGTGGAAGTGCAACTAGCGCCCGAGGTGTTCGTCGTGGAACCCACGCTGATGGTCATCGGACTGGACCACCGTACTGCTCCCCTTGCCATGCGGGAGCGTTTCTTCATTGGAGAGAACCGGCGATACGAAGTTCTGCGTCACCTCAGCAGCGCGGAAGGAATTGAGGAGATCGCGGTGCTGTCGATTCCTTGCCGGACGGAATTCCTGATCTGGGCCAGTGAGCCGACGCTGGCAGCCAACTCGCTGCTGCACTTCCTTGGATCGGAGCACGGTTTGAAGCTGGCCGAGTGGGAACACTTCTTCCGGTTACTGGATGACGCTGCGCTGACTCACGTGTTTCGCGTGACCGCGGGGCTGGACTCGCTGGTCGTCGGCGAGCGGGCAATCGTTACTCAAGTACGGGACGCATGGGAGAAGGCGCGCACCGTCGGTGCGTGCGGACCGTTCCTGAACGCTGTGTTAGGAAAAGCCGTCGAGTTGGCGGAACTTGTGCACAGCCAGACCGGGTTGGGTAAGGATGCGGTCTCGTTTTCCAGCGCCGCCGTGCAAACCGCGCAGCAGGTCTTCGGATCCCTCGAAGGCAGGAGACTCTTGTTGCTGGGCACCAGCAAGACTGCGGAAGCCTCGGCGCAATTGATGATGGAAGAAGGCGCCAGTCCGGTCGTGGTCATCGACCAGTCACCGCAGCGCGCCTGCGAACTGGCGCAGAGCCTGGGGGCAAGCGCTGCGACCTTGGCAGACCGCTGGCAATGCATGTTGCAGGCCGACGTTGTGATCAGCGCAACAGGATGTCCGCACGTCGTTCTCACCCGGGAAGAGGCGGAGCGGATCGCAGAGGAGCGCAACCGGGTAGCACTGGTCATTTTGGATATTGCCATGCCGCGGGATGTGGATCCAGAGGTACGGCGGGTCGATGGCATTCTGTTGTACGACCTGGAAGGGCTGGAGCGGACGATGCGCAACATCGCCGTGATCGATGTGGCCGCCGCGGAAGAAGCGGAAAAGATGGTGGAAGCCGAATCGCACAGCTTCCGGAAGAAATTACAAGCGCAAGGTGCGGTACCGACCATTGTGGCGCTGCGCCACAGCCTGGAAGAGTTATGCCGGCAGGAACTGGATTCCTTTTTCGAGGAGCGGGGACCGTTTACCCGGGAGCAGGATGAATCGCTACACGCAATCACAGCACAGGTCATACAGAAGATTGCCAGCTCCCTGGCCCGCGAACTCAAGGAAGTTCCAGAGAAGGAGGAGCAGGAGCGCATGAGCGCAGCGGTGATGCGCCTGTTCCACCTGGAATCGCCGAACACGGCGCTTGCCGGCACCATCTTGGAAAGAAGGAAGCAGCAGCGAGGCAGTAAGCAGGCCATCGCGGTTCACTGAAGAATCTGGCAAGCGGGAAATTTTGTAAACGAGAAATTTTCGGACCGCGTAGGGACCCTCTGAGGGCGGTCGGCCGCTCTGCGTGATCCTTAATCTTCGGCGGCGATGGAATCGGCGCTCTCTTCTTCCGCTGCGCCGACTAATTCAAACTTCTTCAACTTGTAGCGCAGGGCATCCCGGCTGATATCCAACAGGCGCGCGGCGTGGGTCTGATTGCCGTTGGCCTGGCGCATGGCCAGTTCGACCATGGCACGCTCGACTTCCTCCAGCGAAGTTCCTTCTTCGGGTATGTACAGCCGGGGGAGCATCCGGCCGTTGGGCAGTTGCTTGCCGCCACCGCCGCCGTCAGCCGGAGCGCTGCTGGCCTCAAAGGCGGTCAACCCGCTGCGGGCGGCATCTCCCAGGGCGAACGGCATGTAACGCGGTGTGAGCACGGATCCGTCTTCAAGGATCATGGCGCGCTCGATGGAGTTTTTCAGCTCGCGCACATTGCCTGGCCAACTGTGAGCCAGCAGCAGGCGGCGCGTTTCCGGGCTGATGCCGCGAATGGATTTCTTGAACTTCCGGTTATACCAATCGATGAAGAAATCCACTAGCGGCAGAATATCTTCTGTGCGTTCCCGCAAGGGTGGGATGAAGATGGCGATGATGGCCAGCCGATAATAGAGGTCCTGACGGAACTGGCCTTCGCGAACGGCCTTTTCCAGATCGCGATTGGAAGCGGCGATCACGCGCACGTCGACCTGCATGTCGCGCACTGCACCGATGCGACGGATTACCTGGTCTTCCAGCACGCGCAAGAGTTTGGCCTGCAGCAAGGGCGAGAGTTCGCCGATCTCGTCCAGAAACAGTGTGCCCCCATTGGCGGTTTCGAACAGGCCTTTCTTCATCGCTTTGGCGTCGGTAAACGCGCCTCTTTCGTGCCCAAAGAGTTCGGCTTCCATTAGGGTTTCCGGAATTGCCGAGCAGTTGATGGCCACAAAAGGACCATTCTGTCGCGTGCTCTCGTAGTGGATGGCCTTGGCGATCAGATCTTTGCCGGTGCCGCTTTCGCCTTGAATCAGGATCGTGGTGGCTTCACTGGCGGCGACCTTTTGCACGAAGCTCATCAGTTCGGTGCTCTTG
>JAICJP010000272.1 GCA_025928375.1 Candidatus Sulfotelmatobacter sp. | reverse complement strand
GATAAGAAATGTGTTCCCTGCCGCGGGGGCGTATCGCCGCTAAAGGGCGAGGAGTTGAAGAAGCTTCATGACAGCATTCCCGAGTGGGAGGTGGTGAGCGAGCACCACCTGCATCGCGAATTCCGCTTTCCTGATTTCAAGCAGGCACTGGATTTTGTGAATCGGGTCGGTGCCATCGCCGAGCAGGAGGGACATCATCCGGATATCCTGCTGGCTTGGGGCAAGGTGGGTATCACCTCGTGGACGCATACGATTGACGGCCTGACGGAGAGCGACTTCATTCTGGCCGCGAAGATCGACCGATTGGCGAAGTAGTTCTCCTTCTGGGCTCACTCGATCGGGTCTACAACAACGACTTGCTCGGCTTCCCTGTCCCGCCGGGGCAACTGCCCAATCACGATTGCGGCCAGCACGAGCGCGATTCCCAGTGTCTGGATTGGGCGCACGCCTTCGCCCAACAACGCGGCTGCCAGCAGGATTGAAAATACCGGCTCCAGGCAGCTGGCGATGATCGCGCGAGTGGGTTCCAGATATTGCAGGCCCAGAAAGTAGAGTGAAAACGGTCCCAGGACCGAGATGATCGAGAAGATAAACAGGAACGCCCATTGCGCGGACGTGTATTGGGCGGCCATGACCTTCCAGGGCGGATTGACGACTAGCCAGAACACCGCGGCCGAGGCAAGCGTCCAGCTCAGGACACGCCAGCGATCATGACGCACAAGGATGCGGTGTCCAGCCAGGTTGTAAAAGGCGAATGAAAAAGATGCCACCATGGCGGCGATCAAACCCCACCTGTCGAGATGGAGAGGAGACGCTGCGCGCGCACCGATGATTCCGATAGTCAATGCGATGCCGGCGATTGCTACTGCGACCGCCGCGACTTTTTGCGGTGTGAGCTTCTGTTGCCCTCGCGCAACTACATACAGCAGGACCCACACCGGCGCGGTGTATTGCAGGACGATGGCAATGGCTACGCTCGTCTTCTGGATAGCAACGTAATAGAAATAATTCGAGACGGCCACACCCAGGATCCCCAGGATCAGGCATTGGATCAGATCGGGCTTGCGTAGCTGGACGCGACGCCATCCCCCGCGCCCTACAAGCAGGGGGAAAAGGACCAGGAGAGAGAACGTTGTTCTGGTTTGCGAGAGAAGCAGTGGGTCGATGGGGTGCTGAACTTCTCCTGCCAGCTGGAATTTTCCGGTGAAGACGGCGCGAGCCATGGCAGCGGATAGGCCCCACAGAAATGCGGCTGCGGCGATGAAAAAATATCCGCGCAGGGGATGGGCTTTATTGGGGCTTGGAGAGTTCAGGATTCGGGTACCGGATTCGATGATGAAACCGAATCCAGGTACTGGTCAAGGCGGGCGGGATCAAATCCGGTAATGACCTCGTCGGCGATCACCAAGGTCGGGGTTTCGGTGCTGTCGTAAGTCTCGGTCATCAGGCGGCGGGATTCGAGATCGGTGCTGATGTCGTGCTCTTCAAAAAGGATCTCGCGGGCCTCGAGGTAGATGCGCATCAGTTCGCAGGAGAGGCATCCGGGCTGGGTGAAGAGGAGAACGCGGGTTTGGACGTCGGGTTCGGACAAGGGACAAGATTCTCCGGTGATTCATCATACTCCCACCGGGTTCGGTGGAGTTTAGGGTTGTTCTTTCGCCCCTGGAGGCATACTGGTTTGTTTTTCCGCAGCCCGCGGCTTACGCCGTGGGCTGCATTCTTTTGCCGCGTCGCGGCTGGCTTCGTGTGTTACGTGGCTCCCGTTCAAAACTATCGAGCTTCGCTCGATTGGAGAGTCAATGGCGGCTGTCCCTACCTAACCGGTTCCTAGATGGAGGGGTTCACGTATTCGATTTCGACGTTTATTGTTGCAGTCTTTTCCAGCATGGCGGAGACTGAGCAATATTTTTCTTTCGATAGGCGGACCGCGTCTTCCATCGCTTTTGCGGAAACCTTGCCGCCCACTCGATATTTAACCCTAATTTCGGTGTAGACCGCGGGATAGCCCTGAGCGCGCTCGCCCTCCGCGCTCACTTCCAGGCTGGTGAAGGGCTCGCGCTTTTTCTTCAAGATTCCAACCACGTCCGACGCGGTACAGCCACAGAGGGCGATCAGCACCAGTTCCATCGGCGTATTCGCGGTTTTGTCACTGGCTGTATCCATCACGAGGGCATGTCGCGAAGTGGCCTCGCCTAAGTAGCGCTCCTTATCGGTCCAGATGGCTTTGGCGGATATCAATGGTTATCTCCGGTTATCGGTGCTGGGCTCGGGATGGATCAGAACACGGAACAGTTCCGGGGCATCTTGCTTGAAACGGATTTCCAGGTCGGTCTGGATCTCGTGCACGCGGGCCAGGCTCAGGTTGTCCGACAGGGTGCAGTGACAGGAAAGATAGAGGCGGCCATTGACGCGCTTGAAGATGAAATCATGGACATCCAGGATTTCTGGAAATTGCGACGAAACCATTCGCAAGCGATGTTCAAGTTCAGCGTCGCCGATGACCTGTTCCGGCTTTTCAATCGTTGCGGGCTCGCTTTCAATGTGGGTTAGGATCTCGGAGACCTGCGGAACCTCTTGACGGATGTCGGCTTCCAGTTCCGTGACCTGGTCATGGGCCTCCTTGAGGGTCATGCGCTCATCCAGTTCTACATGCTGTTCGACATGAAGTTGCCCGCCGAGTTGTTGGACACTGATATCGTGCACGTTGAGATTGCGGTGAGTGGCGACGCCGCGAATGCGGTCAAAGATATTTTCGGTATGCTGCGCACGTGGGAGCGGCTGAACGGTTACATCCGCATCGGGCAGAACGTGATGAACCGACTCGGTCACGGCAGCGGCTAACTGGCCGGACCGCTGGAAGGTCACGCTGCGAGCAAGTCCGACGGCAACGTCGGCGAAGTAACGATTACCGGCGCGGCGAATGCGGACGCGATCGACTTCAAGCACTCCATTCACGCGAGAGACGGCCTCGTAGATCTGCGAACGAACTCCGGGAGGAGCGGCGTCGAGCAAGGCGTCGATGGTGCGCCGGGCCAGGCGCCAACTCACCGAGACCACCACGCCGGCGACGATGAGGGCAGCGATGGGATCGGAGTCGCGCAACCACCAGATGTGATAGGTTCGGCCGGCAAGCACCAACGCAAGGCCAAAGACGACTACTCCCGCGGACCAGATGTCAGTGGAAAAGTGGAGAGCGTCGGCTTCCAAAGCCTGGCTGTCGTACTTGGTAGCAATGCGTCCCAGGATGCGGGAACGCCACCAATCGACGCCCATGGAGAACAACATCACCGCAAAAGCCGCAATCGATGGCTCGATTTCGACGCGGCGGAAAAATAGACGGATCACGGCTTCGTAAATGATCCACGCGCACGTGAGCAGTAACAGGCCGGTTTCTACGAACGCGGAGAAATTCTCGACTTTGCCGTGACCGTACTGGTGCTCGGCGTCGGCGGGCTTGTCGGAAACGCGGACGGAGAAGAATGTCAGAACGGCGGCGACCAGGTCGAGTCCGGAGTGCGCGGCTTCGGAGAGAATTCCCAAGCTGCCGGTCGTCATTCCCACCACGATCTTCAGCCCGGTAATCACAACCGCCGCCCAGACTGAGGTACCGGCAGCGGAACGCTTTTCGGCACGCATCAATTCCGGTGACGGGACCGCCGGGTTCGACATGCTGGCATTATCGCTGTTGGGCGCGAGAAGCGACAAGCGAAAGCGCCCACTCGGCCGCGGTCGATTCCTGAACTGAACCCGGGATATTCTGTTGTGCTAGGATTTCCTGCTTGGAATTTTTCACCTGTCCGGTGGACCAATCCTGGAGGTTTAGAGTTTATGCGAAAGAGTTGGGTGCTGTGTGTTTTGGCGGGAGCGCTGGCCTGGGGACAGGCGGCCCCGGGCGGTCCGCCGCCGCAATCCTCGCCCGCTCCGGGTGCCGGCGCAATGACTGGTCAACCAGAACAAGCTGAAAAGGATGCTTCTGCCTCGGTCCCCCCGAGCGCGCCCGTCATCACCATTGATGGAATCTGTGATACTCCAGCAAAAACCGCTGCAGGTGCGGCAGCCAAGCCCGCCACATCGGAGAAGAGCGCGGCAGCAGGATGCAAGACCGTCATCACCAAGGCGCAGTTCGATGCAATGGCCAACAATCTGGCCCCGAACATCACGCCGCAGCTGAAAAAGCAACTGGCGTCCGTTTTGCCACGGCTCATGGCTATGGCGAATGAGGCCAAGAAGCAGGGACTGGAGAATACTCCTCAGTACAAAGAGCGGGTGAAGTTTAACCGGATGCAGATCCTGGCCCAGGAACTGCAGCAGAAGATGCAGGAACAAGCGGCCAAGGTTCCCGACGCCGACATTGAAAAATATTACAAAGATCATCCGGAAATGTATGAGCAGGCCAGTGTGGAGCGCGTGTTCGTGCCGCGCATGAAGCAAATCGAGCCAGAAAAACTGCAAGACGAGAAAGAGACCAAGGCCGGCGACCAGCAGCAGAAGGAGGCGGCCGAAAAAGCGAAACAGGAAGAAGGCGAGAAAACGATGACCACGCTGGCGGACGACCTGCGAGCGCGAGCGGCGGCCGGGGAAGATTTCCTGAAGCTGCAGAAAGAAGCATTTGAGGCTGCGGGCATGAAGATCGAGTCGCCCACCGTGACGCTGCCGAACATCCGGCAGTCTGGGCTGCCTCCGGCGCATGCAGCGGTGTTTGACCTGAAGCCAGGAGAGGTTTCGCCGGTCATCAGCGATTCGGGCGGCCACTACATCTACAAGGTGGTGAGCAAGAACGAGATGACGCTGGATCAGGCAAAAACGGAGATTCAAGGGAAATTGCAGACCGAGCGCATGAAAGAACAGATGGACAAGCTGAACAATTCATTCAAGGTGGAGACCAACGAGGCGTATTTTGGGCCGGGCGGTCCGAACCAGATGGCGCCACGGCCGATGCGCCCGCGTCCTGGAATGCCTCCGGCGCCAGGGGCGAGTGCGCCGCAAGCACAGCCACCGGCGGCGAAACCGCAATAATGGCCAAACCTGTTGTTGTACTGACCGGAATTTCGGGCAACCTGGGAATGCGGCTCCTGCCGCTGCTGGGACGGTATACGGTCATTGGGGTGGACGTAAATCCCCCCAAGACCGCCTGCGAACTGCAATTCGAAAGCCTCGACCTGGGAGAGGAATCGTCTACCCGGACGTTGTACGAATTGCTGCGCGATACGCACGCGTATTCCGTTATTCATCTGGCGTTTGTGATTGATCCCGTGCGCACGGGAGTGCTGGATGTAGATCGCATGTGGCGGATCAATGTGGCCGGGACCGCTCGCGTGATGGAAGCGATCACAGAAGTAAACCGGAGTTCGGATGATGGGATCAAGCAGTTCATTTTTCCCAGCAGCGTTTCCGCGTACGGGCCAGATCTGGCGGCGCCGGCAACGGAAGATACGCCACTGGCGGCACACACGCTGCCTTACGCCATCCACAAGAAAGAATCCGATGATGTAGTGCGACAGCGCTGCGGCTCTCTGCGGGGATGCAGCGTGTACATTCTGCGTCCACATATTTTTGCCGGGGCAAGTGTGGAGAACTACTTGATGGGAGCGTTCCGGGGAACGCCCAACGGAAAGAGCGAGCGGGCACAGAAGATGAGGGGTGAAGGCAAGCGGCTTCCCTGCATGCTACCTCGCGGTCAGAAGTACTTGTCGAACCGCCTGCAGTTTATTCACGTGGACGATATGGCGCGGGTGCTGGATCACATTCTGCAGCGCGAGCCGGAGCCGCAGCGATTGACGGTGCTGAACGTGGCGGGCAGCGGCGAGCCCCTCAGTTTTGCGCAATGCATCGAGCTGGCACAGGCGAAGTTGATCCGCGTGCCTGGAAAATGGGCGATGCGCCAGGTTCTTCGATTTCTGTGGAAGCAGCGGATTTCGGCTATCCCTCCGGAGGCACTGCCGTACATGACGGGCGAGTACATCATGAACACGGACCGGCTGCGGCGGTTCCTTGGACCAGAGTACGAGCATGTGATTCGATATTCGATTCGGGATGCGTTTGCGGATAGCTTTCGGACTGCCACCACGTAATT
>JAICJP010000408.1 GCA_025928375.1 Candidatus Sulfotelmatobacter sp. | reverse complement strand
CGCCAGTCCAGGTACCTGGATGACGATCGGATCAACGTTGTAGCCTACGCCATCGCTCACTTGAGTGGTGCCCGACCCATCCAGGTTCGTGATGTAAATATCCACGGAGTTGCCGCTGCTTCCGTTGGTGGCGCCGGCGAACACGATCTGGCTGCTGTCCGGGGTGAAGGCGGGGTACCCATCCCAGCAGTCACACGTGGCGCTGTAAGGATTGGTGATCAGCTGCGGATTGCTGCCATCCGCATCCATGACCACGATTCCATGAAATGTCGTGTTGACGCCGTCGTAATCCGAGGCTTCGACGGCGATCATGCTGCCGTCAGGCGAGAACGTCGGATCCCAGACGTTAGTTGCACCCGGCGGCATAGGCAGCACCTGCTCGGGAGCAAGTGGGTTGACTGCGTCGCGGACTACGATTGAGTTGGGCCCGTTTGCACCTTGCCGCAGCGAGGTGAACACCACCTTTCTGCCGTCGGACGACAACTGGGGGTAAGAATCCTCGTACGAATCATTCGTGATTTGTGTGGTCGAACCATCCGTATTTTCAACGTAGATGTCCCACTGATCGACCAGCGTGTTGCCCAGGCCGCCCCACAGGTCAAAAGTTATTTTGTTGCTGGAAGGCGAAAGGTACGCGGAACCGAAATCGGCCGCGGTAATCTGCCCCGAGGATGGATCCTGCGCTGGAATCGCTTGAAAAGTGACGTCATTTCCCAGGACCGAGTACTCCCCAGTCATAGGGGTGAAACTAGTTCCCTGGTTCGGCACTTCCTGAAGGAACATAAAGGCATCGGTGACTTGTGGTTGGGGCGTGACTACGGTCTTTGAGCCGCCTCCGCACCCCAGCAGAAAAGCGCTCAACAATAGGAAGGTAAGGAGAGATAACCAACTTCTACCCATGATAAATCCCTGCGAGGTGAAGATCTCGAAACCTGCATCGCGAAGTACGAGCCCACGCATGGCGGCCGAAAAACCCGCCGTGCGATCCCTCGTGCAGGCGCGTGTTCGCCCCGGGGCGAACCATTCACCTCCACGTATAACTTCCTTATAGTCCCATTTTCGGACGGCGGTATACAAATAGGCCCTCCGAGTGCCATGCGATTCCACGGAAAATTGGAGCGATTTCTGCCGCTCGCAGATCCCTTGACATTTCCTTAGCAGCACGCTTGCCCCTTCTCGCCTCTAAGTAGCTGATCAAGGCCGAATCATGCGTGAAATCGAATCCATTCTGTTGCTAGGCGGTGCCGGGAGATGGCTTCTTCGTCTGGGAGGTCCCGGTCTGATCGTCATCGGCCTTATCGATAACTCTGTCATTCCGATCCCCGGCGGCATGGATCTGTTCGTCATCCTTCTCAGCGCACATCATCGCGAATGGTGGTGGTACTACGGCCTGATGGGTACCGTAGGAGCCGTGGTCGGGGGCTATGTTACTTACCGACTGTCCAAAAAGGGCGGCAAGGAAGGAATGGAGAAGAAGATCGGCAAGCGAAGAGCAGAGAAGGTCTACAAGAAGTTCGGGAAAGGTGGATTCTCGACCATTGCTATCGGTTCGATCATTCCCCCTCCATTCCCGCTGGTTCCCGTGCTGATGGCCGCGGGCATCATGCAATACCCAAGAAAGAAGTTTCTGGCGGCTCTTACGCTGGGCCGGGGAGTTCGCTTTTTTGGTATTGCGTTCCTCGGAAAACTGTACGGCACCGCGATCCTGGGCTGGGTCAGCCGCTACTACAAACCTTTCCTCTACGTCCTGATCGCTCTGGGAGTGCTGGGTGGTATAGGCGCGTTGGTGTACTTCAAGTGGTATCGCCCAAGGCACCACCACAGCTCAAAAGAGCAACCCAAAGCCGCGTAGCGTGCGTTGTGTAGGGGCGGACGCGTCGTCCGCCCCGCGAGCGCAGCGAGCGTGTGTGTGCCCGATGGATGTCGCGCTCCGGCCAATGGGTCCGGGACTACGCGATTCTCTGGTAATTCTCACCGCGCCGGAGCAGGTTCAGGAGTGGGAGCCTGGGTGGTTGGACTATTGAAATTCACCTTCGGCACTTCCCGCGAACCTTCGGCGGCTTTGAAGTAAGCGTCGTTGGTCTTGAATCCCGCCCACGCCGCGAAGATGTTATGCGGGAACATCTGCACGTAGGTGTTGTAATCCTGCAGGGTATCGTTGTAGCGTCGGCGCTCTACGGCGATGCGGTTCTCCGTGCCTGCGAGTTCATCCTGCAGGCGCAGGAAGTTTTCGTTTGACTTCAGTTGGGGATAGTTCTCGACGACCACCAACAGGCGTCCGAGGGCGTTGTCCAACTGACCGTTCGCCGCTATCTTCTGCTGCGGGGTTCCCGCCGAAAGCAGGGCCGAGCGTGCTTTGGCAATATCGCCAAAAACCGTTTGCTCCTGCTTGGCGTAGCCTTTCACGGTTTCAACCAGATTGGGAATCAGATCGGCGCGCCGCTGCAAGACGATATCGACCTGCGACCAGGCCGCTTTCACCGCTTCATTCTTCGTGACCAGCGTGTTGCGGACACTGACATATTGGGCGAAGAAAATCAGTGCGATCAGCACCAGGACAATAATGACTGCCACGAAAGCTTTACCCATGAATCCCTCCTCCATTCGAATGAAACCTAGTCCGACTCGATTGCCTCAAGCTGCATCCACCGCGCCTGCGACCTTCTCAACGGCCGCCAGGTAACGAGACGCGAGATCGCGGACGTCTATCTTTTTTGCCCCTTCTTTCTTTTCCCGCGCATCGAGCACGCGTAGAAATACCGCTGCATCGAAACCCAGGCGCTGTGCCAAAACCTGCACGGCTTCGCGCCGGGTGGCGGGCGGCTCCTGGCCCAGCGCGATCAGCGCGTGCCGAAACAGCGTGAGGAGCGACGAGACCGAGTGTTGCAGGAGATCCCACAGCCGGGAATCGTTTTCAGACGCAAGCAGAACGTGGTGGCGCAGCAGGATCAGTTTCTCCCGGAGTTCGTATTCCACCTGCACGCGATGCAGGTCCATCGGAATGCGCAGGTCTTTCAGCACGTCCTTGCCGAACAGCACTCGATGATGCCGCTGCATGTCGAGCAATTCGATGGTGAACACATCCACCGTGCGTTCCAGTTCGTGGTGCGTCATGCAGAGTGGTGGAGGTTGTTTCTGTCCATCCCACCACTTGACGGCGGGGCCCAGGGCCCGTAAGGCTTCGAAGGACGCCTCCCGCAGCACGCAGAAAAAATTCAAGTTCGACAAGCCCGGATGGAAATCGCCCGACACCGCAGAGCCAAACAGAATAATGCTCTCGATGTTGGCTCCGCCCGCCTCCTGCATTCGCTTCACAAACTCATCAATGATCTTCTGCGGAATCATAGCGTCCTCGCCCATACTACCAACTGCTGCTGGCCCCGCCCCCACCGGAACTGCCGCCGCCAAAACCACCGAAGCCACCGCCCCCACCGAAGCCGCCGCCCCCACCGACGCCGCCTCCGCCCCAACCGCCGCGGCGGCCGCCGCCAAACATACTGGAGAAAAACATCCAGAACAGAAGTGTCCGCAGCGGCGTGAACAGGACGACTAAGATGATGATCCCGATCAGCACGATGCGGCCCAACGAGAGGCCGGGAATGTCAGGCTGGTCGCTGGGTTGAGACGGTGCGCGAGGCCTGGCACCGGTCAATTGAATGCCTGCGTCGCTGGCGATTACCTCAGCAACGCGCGTCGTGACCAGCAGCAGGGCATCGCTGTAGTTGTTGCTGCGCATCAGCGGGATGGCTTCCCGTTGAAAGCCGCCTACCTTGCCGTCGGGCAGGATGGGTTCGAGGCCGTAGCCGACTTCAATGCGCGCCCGGTGATCGCGGATAGCATAGAGAATCAGAACACCGCGATCGGTGGCCTTCTGGCCGATGCCCCACTTTTTTAACAGATCGACGGCGAAGGT
>JAICJP010000259.1 GCA_025928375.1 Candidatus Sulfotelmatobacter sp. | reverse complement strand
TAGCCAGGAAATTGGCTCTCGGGCTGAGTGCAGCTGTCATGCCTCTGATTATTCTGGTTCCACACGTTGCGGTATCGTGGGCAATTGCAATTTTCAGTATCGCTTATTTCGGACAGCAATCCTGGTCAACTTTGATCATGGTCTTGCCCGCTGATCTCTTGCCGCGGCAGGTAGTCGGCTCCGTCGCGGGATTAGTGGGCTTCGGAGGAGCAATGGGCGGAATCGCATTCGGACAGCTCGTCGGCTATTTGCTGGATCACGGAATCGGTTACCGCACCGTGTTCATGCTGGCGGGAATGTTTCACGTGGTGGCATTCATGGTCATTTTAGGCGCGATTCCCGCCTTTCAACCTGCCGATATCGAGCGCCGCCTGGGATATCAAGGAGCTCAATGAAGATAAAAGAGATTCGCACGCGAGTGTTCCGCTGGCGCGGCAAGACGGTCCCCTTGCCGCCGCACTTCTGTACGAATCCCATGGACCTTCTCCAGTTGCAGCAAGCGTCCATGGGCACGTTCACCTTTCATGGATGGCTCGTGGTTGAGGTTCTGAGTGACGACGGACTTGTGGGCATTGGCAATGCGGCTCTGGCTCCGCAGCTTACAAAGCAGGCAATTGACCTTTATTTCAAGCCACTGTTGATTGGACAAAATCCGTGGGACATCGAGTTCCTCTGGCAGCACATGTATCGCAAAACCATGGCGTTCGGCCGCAAGGGCATCGGTATGGTTGCGATCAGCGCGGTTGATATCGCTCTATGGGACCTCTTGGGAAAATCGGCGAAGCAGCCGGTCTTCCGGTTGCTGGGAGGGAGAACGAAGCCCAGAATCCCGGTGTATGCCAGCCGCCTCTATGCGACCGAGTTAGGCGAGTTAGCGGCGGAGGCGAAGCGCTACAAGAATGACGGCTTCAAGGCGATGAAGCTTCGTTTTGGGTGGGGACCATTGGATGGAGCCGAGGGCATGCAGCGCAATGTTGATCTGGTTCGCACGGTGCGAGAGACGGTGGGAGACGATATTGATGTAATGGCTGACGCCTATATGGGGTGGACGCTCGATTACGCGAAGAGGATGCTTCCCCTGCTGGAACCTTTTCAGCTTCGCTGGCTGGAAGAGCCCGTCATCCCTGACGACATCCATGGCTACGCCGAGTTGAAGTCGTACGGGCGAATTCCGATTGCGGGTGGCGAGCACGAATTCACTCTGTCTGGGTTTCGGGATCTGCTGCAGGCTCGCGCGTTGGATTACATTCAGTTTGATACCAATCGCGCGGGCGGAATCACTCAGGCACGCAAGATTGCTGCGCTCGCTGAAGCGCACGGCATTCCCGTGATTCCACACGCGGGCCAGATGCACAACTATCACGTAGTCATGGCAAGTCTCAATTCGCCGATGGCGGAATACTTCCCGATTGTGAATGTTGAGGTGGGCAATGAATTGTTCTGGTATCTGTTCGCGGGGGAGCCAAAGGCGAAAGATGGATTCATTGATCTAACCGATGATGTGCCCGGTTTCGGGCTGTCGATTAATGATGCCAGTCTGCGAGATTTCGAGATTGTCGACTAAAGGAGCAAGAGAGATCCGATGATGCGGCTCGTGCAACTTAAGAAAGGACATGTGCGGCGCGTCGCACTGGTAGAAGAACCTCATCTGCGCATGCTCGACGGATGCACTTCGGTCTATGAGTTTGCAACCTGCGCCCTCCGGACAGGATCGAAGCTCAACGATTTGGCGCGGACGCGGCTTACCCCGGAGCGCTTGGATTACGGTCTTGTGTACGGCGGGAAATCGGAATGGAAACTCTTGCCGCCGATTGATCATCCCGAAGAGCCTGCTCGCTGCATGATCTCGGGAACTGGGCTCACTCATTTGGGCAGTGCGCGCGATCGCCAGTCGATGCATGCCATGAGCACAGATGAAATGACCGACAGCATGAAGATGTTTCATTGGGGCCGGGAAGGAGGCCGTCCGGCAGCGGGACAAGTCGGCATTGCTCCGGAGTGGTTCTACAAGGGCACGGGGACCAGTCTACGCGCGCATGGACAGCCGCTGGAGATTCCCTCTTATGCAGAGGATGGCGGCGAAGAGGCGGAGATTGCCGGCATCTACCTGGTGGGCCCAGATGGAACGCCTCATCGCGTTGGCATGGCCGGCGGCAACGAATTCTCGGACCATCGCTTCGAAAAGAAGAACTATCTCAATCTGGCTGGATCGAAGCTGCGTACCTGCGCGCTAGGCCCTGAACTCGTTTTGGATCCGCAGTTTTCCTCGGTAGCGGTGAAGGTAGAAATTAGCCGCGGCGGGCGTCAACTGTGGTCGGGAACCTTTCGAACTGGCGAGAATGAAATGTGCCACAGTCTACGAAACCTCGAGCACCATCACTTCAAATTCGAAGCGCACCGTCGCCCCGGCGACGTTCACGTACACTTCTTCGGCACTGACTGCCTAAGTTTCGGAGCCAATATCAAGCTGGAAGATGGTGACAGCATCCAGGTTTCGTTTGCGGGATTCGGTCGTCCGCTCTGCAATACCGTGCATGCGGCAAAGTCGAAGGCCGTACCCATTGAAGTGAGTTCCTTAGGATAAGAGAATGTCCAAACCACACGTAGCAATTTTAGGCTTGGGAATCATGGGGGGCGGGATGGCTTCGCGCCTGGTGTCCATGGGATTTCCGCTCACCGTGTACAATCGAACCCGCGAAAAAGCAGAGAGATATGCTGCTTCCGGAATTTTCGTCGCGAACACTCCTCGGGAAGCATCGGCGCGAGCGAAGGTGGTGATCGCCATGGTGGCTGATGACGCCGCATCCCGCAGTATTTGGTTCGGACCAGCGGGAGCGCTCGCCGGGGCTGCTCCTGGGACGCTGTTACTCGACTCCAGCACGATCTCGGTTGCCTGGGTCAAGGAACTGGCCGCTGCTGCGATGGAGAAGGGATGCGAGTTTCTGGATGCGCCCGTCACCGGAACAAAACCGCATGCGTCATCGGGTGAATTGTTCTTCATGGTGGGAGGCTCGGCAGCAGGGTTCGATCGTGCACGGGAAGTGCTTTCAGCGTTGGGAAGAGAAGTGCTGCATCTCGGCCCCTCCGGAAGCGGCGCTCTCATCAAACTGATCAACAATTTCGTCTGCGGAGTCGAAGCAGCTTCCTTCGCTGAAGCGATGGCGCTGGTGAATGCGAGTGGGCTGGATCGCGAGAAATCGATTTCTGTTCTCGGCAACAGCGCGCTCGCCAGTCCACTGATTAAGAGAATGCTGACCAGCATGGGGACGAATGATTTCACTCCGAACTTTCCGCTGAAACTCATGACAAAGGACATCGGTTACGCCATCAACGAGGCGGGCAGGGTTGGCGTTCCACTCCGGACGGCACTTCCTGCGCTGGATGTTTTCAAAAATGCTGTAGAGAAGGGCTTGGGCGATCAAGACTTCTCGGCAGTGGTGAAAGCAGCCGGGAAGAAGTGAGACTGTTACCAGGCGAGCCGCACCAGCGACATAGATTGCCGCGGCAAGGAGAAGTGCAGGTGCACCGAACCGTTCTGGATCGGCACCGACTCAGGCGACGTCAGAAGTTGCAGCTGTCCTTCCTTCTGCAATTCCTCGTATTGAGCTGCAGAGAGCGACTGCGGCGATCCCATTTGCTTCCACGCAGCGAACGCGTTGCTGTGAGTGGAGTCAATGCGGAAGTGCTCAATCACTCCGCGCGTCAACTCTGAGGGGAGTCCGTCTAGCGCAAGGTCAATGTCGGCAGGTGGCCCAGAGATGTCGTCATCATGGTAGTTCCAGATCAACACCTCGACCTCGTGTTCCCTGCGGCTGGCGATCATGTTGACATCAGGTTCTTTTCGAACACCGGAGTTCAGCACCTCCTCTATGGCCAGAACTGCAGAACTCGTAGCTCTCAGCCGCTCGCTCCCCAACAAGCCAAACATCCGAAAAGCATTCAGTACTGGCTTGTCGATACCGTTGGTGGCCAACTCGCGGAAGCCTTCAAACGGCGGCTGGTCTTCAAACTCGAATGCCCAGGTCACTGATCCAAGAAACTTTACGTGCTCGTTCTTGGCCAGCTCATAAATCCTGTCCAGGACTTCGGTTGTGTAAACCGCGTACAGTGGACCGTTGCGATACGAGTTTTGCGGATTGGTCTTTGCCGAGCAGGCGGCACAACCTTCCGGGTCAGATTCGCCAAGAACGATGGGAAGATTCCGCCATTCGGGAAACGACGCCACGATTTTGAAGCCCTGTTCGATCGACTCCAGCTGCCGTGCGATGCCCATCTGTACATGATCGCCTTCCCACTTCGGAGAGCCCTTGGGATGATAAGAGATGAAATCCAAACGCGATCCCATCTTGTTGCTGGCGTAGTTCTTCTGATGAGCACAATGCTCCAGAAAAAGACGCAGGAACTCAGCCGCCTTTGGATTAGCGGGTCCGGTGCTGTCGGGTCCTCCGATGCGCGCTGCCGGCAGTGCGCGCAGGATTGCGTTAGCTGAGAAATCGTAGAGCTTGAAATATTCCTCGGGGGTGGCCTTCCAATAAGGAATGTCCGGCTCGTTCCACACTTCCCACAGCCACGTTTTTACTTCCGCATCGCCGTAACGCTCGCGAAGATGGCGCACGAAATGAAACACGAGTTCCGACCATTTGTGATAATCCTTCGGTGGATATGCCCATCCGGTGAAGATATCGCCGTTGGGGAAACTGTGACGATATGGTTGCGGATGGGTTGAGAGAGCTTCGGGCATGAAGCCGACTTCGACGAGGGGCTTGATCCCTGCTGCATGAAAGGAATCGAAAATTTGGTCGAGAATCGTCCAGCTGTAAACGGGTTTGCCCGCAGCATCCTCGGTATAAACATTCGTTGATCCCCACTTCAACGAAGAGGATCCATCTCCCGAGGTCAGAAGATTGTGCACTCGTACATACACGGGAGTGTGGCTAAGCGCCGAGAGTTCCGCGAGCAATTTCCTGCCATTCGGGGCATAACTGTAATTGGGCTCGTCATAGCCGAAGTAAGTCCAAATTGGAGCGAGCGGGCCATCGGACTGATTCGCATGTACAACGATTTGCACCGTCTGCGGAGTTTCTTGCGACCAGGAGTACATGCCGGAAACGAACATCGAGAGCAGAACAATCGCGCCGAAGCGCACGCAGCGCTTCGGGAGAGACGCAGGAGGGAAGATTTCGCTATGCATTGGTCCGACGCATCATACCTTCGAGAAGCCGCGTTAGACTACTAGGCATTGGAAAATTCACGGAATCTCTTACGCGGGCAAATCGGCAGATTGGCACGAGAACCTTGGTCTTAGTGGGTGGTTCTGCTCACGTTCGTGTGGCCGTGGTGATCTTTTTGCTGCAGACTGCGGTCCTCGGGCAATCTGCTGATAACCGCATGGAAACAATTGCGTCGGCTCTGCGCAACCGTGAATTCGATAACGCTCTTCAACTGCTTCAGCCCGCACTGCAAGCATCACAGAAAAATCCCCAGCTGTGGATGTTCCAGGGTTTGGCTTATTCAGGAAAAGGTGATCAGAAATCGGCGCTGAATTCCTACCAAAGCGCACTGAAGGTATCTCCTGACTATCTGCCAGCGCTGGAGGGAGCAGCCCAACTGCAGTACGAGGCCGGAAGCCCGGAGGCTGTGCCGCTTCTGCAGCACGTTCTGCGATTGCGTCCAAATGATGCTACCAGCCACGCCATGCTGGCGGTAATTGCATATAAGAATAACGAGTGTGCCGCAGCTGTTGAGCATTTCTCGCGCAGCGAGTCTCTCCTGAATTCCCAGCCGGGAGCATTGCAGGAATACGGAGTCTGCTTGTTGAAGCTGAAACAAACAGACAAGGCCGTGCACGTTTTTCAAGATATCCTGGCATCTCATCCAGACGACCCTCGCGCGCGCCGAGGCCTGGCTGCGATCCAACTCACCGCGGGGCAGCCGCAGGATGCACTTTCCACCTTGCAGCCCCTGCTGGCTTCAGATCCGGATGTCAGCACCATGCAACTGGCGGCCGCTGACCACCACCGACTCGCTGATCGAGCCCACTTTGATCGCAACTCGCTCGCGAGTCATAGCCCCGGTAAGCAGGCCCGCATACATTGGCGAATACACGATCACGCCGATGTTTTGCTGCTGGCAGAAGGGAAGGATGTCGCGTTCAATCTCCCGGCGCACTACCGCGTATGGCGGTTGCAGCGAAGTGATGGGAGCAATCGCCTGGGCCCGCCGCATCTGGCCTACATTGAAATTTGATACCCCGATGAATCGCACCTTGCCTTCTTCTTTCAGGCGAGCCAGTTCGGTCCAGCCTTCCTCAATATCATCCTCCGGTTCGGGCCAGTGGATCTGGTACAAATCGATTGCATCCAC
>JAICJP010000481.1 GCA_025928375.1 Candidatus Sulfotelmatobacter sp. | reverse complement strand
CCGCGAACCACAGCCATGCAGGAAAAGCGTGCATACAGTTGCGCTACATGCTCAAAAGATAGATCGCCACCAGCGCCAGAGCCAGCCCGGCTTTCTGCGCGGTTCCGACGCGTTCGTGCAAAAGCGTGACGGCAAGAATGACGGTTACCAGCGGAAATAGTGCGGTCACAGGAGAAACAATGGAAGCCTTGCCGCCCATGATCAGCGCTCGAAAGAAAGCAATATTTCCCGTGCCCCCGAGAATTCCCGTGACAAAAGCCCAGCCGATTCCGACGCGCCGTCCGGCGCCTCCGCCTCGCTTCCGCGACGATCGCCACACCAGGGCAATGAGTGGCAGCAGGCCAAACGTGAAGAAAACCTGATTGGTATTGGCGTCAACGCCTTCGGAGGCAATTTTCGAAACCGCACCCCATGCGCCCCAGACCAGGATGGTGAGCAGCGAAAACGCGAGCCACCTTGGCATGCCCAGGATGCTCGGCATGGACGCTCGCGATGGAGTAGCGGTCTCGGGCATCGCTCGCTTAGCTCGCCACTTGCAGCATCATCTTCAGCGCAACTCCGGGATTGTGGCTCATTCGCTCCATCGCTTCCTGCCCACGCTCCAGCGGCATTCGCACCGTCCACGGGGTCAGGTTGATTTCACCAGCGATCAGCAGATCGAGCGAACGCCGGAAATCCGCCGGAGTATAGGCGAAAGACATCACAACGCGATGCTCTTTGCGAATGCTGGTTACGAAATTCACTTCGCTGCGCTGGGTACCCATGCCGAGCAGGACCACCTGTCCCCCGGGCCGGCAAAGATCGAAAGCCATCTGCCGCGCCGCGGCGCTTCCGCTCGCATCCAGCACGACATCGTATCCACGCCCGGCAGCACTTTTCGCTTGCTCGGCCTGCTCGGCGCCGCTCACGTTCACCACTGCAGAGGCTCCCAGCTGACGCATGATCGCCAGGCGCTCGTCATTGACATCCACGGCCAACACGTCGCGGGCGCCAATCCGCAGCGACGCGAGCAAGGCCAGTGCGCCCATGGTGCCCGCGCCCACGATCGCGAAGCGGAAGAAGGGAGGGGGCGCCACGATGCGGAGCATGTGAACGATATTCGCCAACGGCTCAGCCAGGATCGCCTGTTCGGAAGTGAGCGAATCAGGCACTTCATACACCTGCGCCGACGGGAGCGCGACGTATTCCGCGAACGTTCCAGGAGTCGTTCCCAGGCCCAGCAACTTCCAGGAGTCACACAGGTTCTGCGCACCGGAGATGCAGGCGTTGCAGTGCCCGCAACTGACCAGCGGATTCGCGACCACACGGCGCCCGTTGCGGCGACGCCCCACTAGCTCGTGCCCGAGAACCAGCGGCGGCTTTCTCAGTGCGCTGTGTCCCAGAAATCCTGAAATATCTGACCCGCAGACCCCGGCAACCTGGATGGCAATCTCTTCGTCCCCAGCCAGGGCGGAGGGACGCGGCTGCTCCTGCATCTCAACCTGACCCGGGGCGGTGTAGACCAATGCTCGCATGGTCCCGGAGTATACGGCACTCACGCCGCCCGAAACATCGGTTTAATGATCTTTTTAACCGGGTTGGCAGTCGCGCGCTGGTGTAAACAAGGTATAGAAGATGGCATTGATCTTCAGCACGAACTGACATCGGAGTCCGCGTGAAAATTGAGGCGGTGGATTTCTTTTATCTCTCCATGCCCGAGGTGACCACCGAAGGCGATGGCAGTCAGGATGCGCTATTGGTGCGGGTTGCCGCCGGCGCCCACTCAGGGTGGGGAGAGTGCGAAGCCTCGCCTCTGGTCTCGATCGCCGCCTTTGTTTG
>JAICJP010000370.1 GCA_025928375.1 Candidatus Sulfotelmatobacter sp. | reverse complement strand
TCATGGAACCGCGCCTCATACTCATCAATCTGCTGGTAAAGCTGGGCGTGGCTGCGGCCGTGTCCAGCAGTCTGGTGCGCTCCAAAGAATTCAAGAAGCTTCTATTTCGCGAAGAGCGCAGCTTCCGGCAAAAAGTATTTCTCGTGCTGTGGTTCGCTCTGCCAATAATGATAGGCGTCTGGATCCGCATCTCGCAGACCAGTTTCGCCGCCAGCGATATCAGCTTCGAAACCGCCTTGATCCTCGGAGTCATGGGTGGACGCTGGGCAGGATCGCTCGGCGGATTTCTGATGGGCGTGCCCGCCGTGCTCCACGGCGAATGGGCCGCCATCCCCTTCCTCGTGCTTTGCGGATTCTTGGCCGGACAACTGCGCACCATGGCCGCCGACAAAGATGACATCTGGTCTTTTTCTCCGTTTATCGATCAGAGCATCTTCCGCCTCATCCGCCGCAACCTGCCGCGCCCGCGCTTGTTCGATTGGCAGATCATGTTCTTCATGACCGTGGTCGGCTTGCGCTTTGTACAGTCAGAACTGGCGCAGAATTTGCCCCATTCCATCTTCAGCATCGAAAGCCCCAACAACTTCTGGGTCTGGGGCGCGATCTATGCCGCTACTGTCGCCGCCGTCGGCATCGAGATCAAAGTCTTCAACAGCGTCCGCATCCAGATCAAACTGGAAGAGCAGGAGCGCCTTCTACTGCACGCCCGGATGGAGGCCCTGCAGAACCAGATCAATCCCCACTTCCTGTTCAACACCCTGAATTCGATTTCTTCTTTGGTGCGTTTCGATCCAGATAGGGCCCGCGACGTGATCTTCAAATTGGCCACGATTCTGCGCCGGTTATTGAACACCAGCGACGCCTTCGCCCCTTTGCGGGACGAATTCGAATTCATCGACAACTATCTTGATATCGAGGTCGTGCGCTTCGGCCGCGACAAACTGCGCGTCGTCAAGGAATTAGATCCGGCCTCACTCGAGGTCATGGTGCCCGCCATGCTGCTCCAGCCGTTAATCGAAAACTCCATCAAACACGGTCTCTCGCCCAAGGTCGAGGGCGGCAGCATCTTTCTCCGCAGTCGCCTTTCCGATCGCCGCCTCATTATCGAAGTCGAGGACGATGGCGTGGGCATGGGCGGAACTCAACTGGAACAAAGCAGCAGTTGGGCGGGGATGGGCATTGGCATGGCCAACATCTCGGAGCGCCTTCAAGTGCTCTATGGCGACACCGCCCGCATGACCATCGACAGCCATGAAGGCAAGGGAACTCTGATCCGCATCCGGCTGCCCCTGGTGGAATCTGATAGCGCTGTTCCGGAAGGCTTCTACGCCGAGCGCTCCAGCACTCGCCGGTAGAAATCCTCATACTGTTTCACGATCTTGGTGGAACAGAAGCGTTCCATCGCTGCCGCTCGTGCTGCCTTGCGCATCTCCGTAAGCCGCTTCTCATCCTGCAGTAGTTCGATGGCATAACGCGACATCGTTTCCACGTCGCCCACCTCCGCAAGATATCCTGTCTTTCCGTTGTCGACCACCTCGGGCAGGCCGCCCGCGCGCGTCGCAATCGGAACCACCTCGCAGGCCATCGCCTCCAGCGCCGCCAGTCCGAATGATTCGAGTTCGCTGGGCAGCAGCATGATATCGGCGATCGTCAGCTTGTCATAGATCTGGTCCTGCTTGCCCAGGAACAGCACGTCGTCGTGAATGCCTTTCTGCACCGCCAGCCATTCGGCCACCGAACGGTCCGGCCCATCCCCGATCAGCAACAGTCGCGATGGCATCTGTTTGTGCACGCGATCGAAAATTTCAATGACGTCGGTCAGCCGCTTCACCGGACGAAAGTTCGAAAGATGAACCAGCACCCTCTGTCCGTCGGGCGCATACTCGGCCCGCATCTCTTCCGCCATCTTCGGATTGGGCGCGTACACATCGCAATTGACCGAGTTGTAAATAACCTCGATCTTGTTCTTCACATCGAACACCCGCTGCGTCCGGTCGCGCAGGTAGTTGGAGATCGCAGTCACGCCGTCGCTTTGTTCAATCGAATAGCGGGTGATCGGCAGATACGAACGGTCCAGCCCTACCAGCGTGATGTCGGTTCCGTGCAGGGTCGTAACAAACGGCAAGCGCTTTTTGCGCGCGCCATCCGCCAGCATCTGCCGCGCCAGCATCGCGCTCACCGAATGCGGGATGGCGTAGTGGACATGCAGCAAATCGAGATCATAGAGCTGCGCCACCTCCGCCATGCGCGTCGCCAGCGCCAGATCATACGGCGGATAATCAAATAGGGGATACCGCGAAACTTCCACCTCGTGGTAGTGGATATTGGGTTCCGGCCCGCGCAACCGGATTGGCTGTGCATAAGAAATGAAGTGGATCTCGTGACCGCGCTGGGCCAGTTCCAATCCCAGTTCCGTGGCCACCACACCGCTTCCGCCGTATGTCGGATAACAGGTGATCCCGATCTTCATGCGCGAGAGTTCGCCTTTCGGTTCCTGTCATTCGATGGCGGGAACATGCGATGGTTGCAGATTTTACATGAACGCGTGGGCAGCGCCTCTACTGCACGACGTCGGTGGAGCCTTCCTTGGGACCGAGTACGTTAGGCGGGTCGAGCTGGTCCAGATGCGCCTGGAAGCGCTTTTTCATTTCCTCGGTCAGCCCCGTAAACTCAATCCCCATACCCACGCCGGGGTCGCGGGTACGAACAATGGCGCTCGGAGACACGCGCTCCTCGTCAATCCAGAAATCCACCCGCAGCGCGGTCGCCAGCGCCAAAGGCATCACGGTCTCAACATAACAGCCATTCCCGCTGATATCGGTGGCGTTCACTCGCAACGGGGTATTGACGCGCTCGTCGCGCAATTCGAGAGGAAACGAAATCTTGTGCCGAAGAAACTTGCGGCGTTGTTCCTGCTTGTGCGTGGTGCGCTCGTCCACTTTCATGTCCGCGGGCAGAACCTGCTTCCACGGACACTCCTGATCCTGGACCAGCTGTACTCCCACCTGCATCTTCTTGAGCGCGCCGGCGTCCACCACCCAGATCACTTTGCAGCGGGCCTTCTTGCCCTCGTACTGCACGCCGATCACGTCGCCCACCTTTAATTCCGGCTCAACGCCGTACAGGCACGCTCCTGTGGCACTGACGTTTTGTGCCATGGCGGATTGGAAGAATGGCTGCCCGTTGGCGCCCATTCCCCACACCTTCACCTTCAACTCCATAGTGGCGCGCGGAGCTGAGCCTTGGGCCGACATCGACGCACTCCCCTCTGTCCGCAGAGAGACTGATTACTGATAAATGATCATACTACCGGCGGTTATCAGAAAACGTTACCAGAGTACCTCAACTGTTATCAGCCATCGGTACTCAGCTTGGTCGTGGAGTCCCGGTCGCAGTCCGGGGAGCCGTTCAGACCGCACGAAATCAGATAGAACAAGCCGGCCTCATGCCCCCGCGACCAGATCCCGGTAAGAGATCAGCTGAATGCTCCTCTGTGCGAAGATTTCTCGCGCCGCCGGCAGCGTGAGTACGTGAAACTCCGTCTGCCGCGATTCTCGAAGACGCGTGTTCGACTTCTGCAGGTCCGCATCGTTGTAGCCGGGATGGCAAACGAACTCCCAAGTCCCCTCGGGAATACTCTCGGCAATTGCGTGGAACAGCTTTTCATCGAGCGTGCCTGTGACCTCGATCCCCAGAGTTCCGTCCGTCGTCACGAAATCTTCCTGCGCGACCGTGCTGTGGAAGTTCTTGGCGAAGCCCCCCAGAATCCGCAGCTGCGCGTAGCGCGTCCATAACGTCGGACGCTGCATAAGCTGGCTCGACCGCATCGGCAAACGCGGCCCAAAAGGATTGCGCACGGCCCGCACGCCGCACTCCCGCGCCGCACGCAGCAGTGGACGCAGGATCCTGGGGAACAGGTGGGTGTGCTTGTGCGTGTCCACATGCGAGACGGCGACTCCGGTGCCTTGCAGCTTGTGAATTTGCGCGGTGGCCTCGGCGAAAATCTCGCGGTCGGCAATGCGACCGGAAAGGGCTCGGGCTGCGAAGCTCTTGAGGCTGTCCCGAAAGCGTCGCGAATGTGTGAGTGATGGGATTTTCTCCGGATCGAGAAGAGGTTCGCCATCGATCAGCACGACATGACAGCCGATGCCGAGTTGCGGATTCCGTATGGCCAACTCCACCGCTTCGGCAAAAGCCGCCCCGTTGGCCATCAAGGTAGAGGAAGTGACGATCCCGCGCGAATGCGCCTCCACGATGGCGCGATTGACCCCGGAGGTAAATCCGAAATCGTCCGCATTGACAATGAGCCGGCGCAAGCAGCCAGTCTAGCAACGAACCGCGTGTTTGAAGGTTTTTTCCATCGTCGCGTATACTCGAACCAATGCCGCAACGCGACGCCCTTCATCAAGGCCAAGCCCCGACGGGCGGTTAGCTCAGCTGGTTAGAGCGCCTGCCTTACAAGCAGGAGGTCGCAGGTTCGAGTCCTGCACTGCCCACCAGATCCATTCACAGTTCTCGTATCGCATCTCCGGCCCCGCTCAGGTCTGCCAGCCTCATCT
>JAICJP010000249.1 GCA_025928375.1 Candidatus Sulfotelmatobacter sp. | reverse complement strand
CTCCTCATCAACTTCGCTGAACCAGCGTCCACTGGCAATCTGCAGGTCAAAAACTTCTTTGGCCGCAGATTCATCGCCTTCGAGAATTGTATTTTTGGCTTTGTGGTCGCCATATTTGACGGCGAAAGATCCCACGCCCAGCTCCGGGCGGAAATAGCGGACACCCGCGGTGACGGCTTTCACATGCGGCAACTGCGCGATCGCGCGCGAGTCCTCGTACGTGAGCTCTTTGCGGGTGCGCATTTCTTCGGTGGGACGCCCAAAGGTAAAAGGTTCTATGTGAAAAGCAAAGACCACGTTCGAGCCAATGCTGGTCACGATGGATTGAACGTTGTCGTTCAGGCCCCGGCCAATGGAGGAAACACTGATCACCACGGCGACGCCGATCACAATGCCCAGCACGGTCAACGACGAACGCAGCTTATTGCTGCGGATCGTGGCTGTCGCCATGTTCAGGATCTCGGTGATTTCGCTCTTACGCATGGGACCATTTAGTAATTTAGTAATTTTGTAATTGAGTAATTGAGTAATTGAAAAACCTATACCGATTCCGATTTTCAATTACCCAATTACTCAATCACCCAATTACTCAATTCCTACATTTCAAACCGCAGCGCCACAATCGGGTCCAGTTTCGCGGCTTTTCTTGCCGGCCAGACGCCGAAGAACACTCCTACGCTGGCGGCCACCACCAGCCCGGCTGCCACGGCCCAGATTTTGATGGCTGATGGCATCCCGATTAGTGCGGTCACTAATTCCGCAATTCCCACGCCCACCAGTACTCCCAGCGCACCGCCGACTAGGGCGAGCATCACCGACTCGATGAGGAATTGGACCAGCACGTCCTCCCGCCTTGCCCCCATCGCTTTGCGGATGCCAATTTCTCGCGTGCGCTCGGTGACCGCCACCAGCATGATGTTCATGATCACGATTCCGCCAACCACCAAGGCTATGCAAGCCACTCCAATCGTCGCCATAAAGAAGGTACGGCTGAAATTGCTCCAGATGCTCAGCAGGCTCTCGTTCGTCTCGATATCAAAAGTATCATCGGCGCCGGGGCGATCATGGCGATGAGCGCGCAATGCCACCCGCGCTTCATCGACGGCCTCGCTGAGTGCAGGGCCGGCAGCCGCGGCTTTGCCGGAAATGCGAACACTGTCTTTGTGCGCGCCGTATTGCTTCAGATAGGTGGTGATGGGAATCATCACGTAATTGTCGAGGCTCTGTCCCAGGGTTTTGCCCTTCTTCTTGCCAACCCCGATCACCTGGTACGTCCAGCCATCGAGCCGGATCTCGCGGCCCAGGGGATCGACGCCAGGCATGAGGTGCTCGACAATATCGGCGCCCACCACGGCCACGGGCGAGCGGTTATTCATGTCCGATTCGGTGAGCATGCGGCCAGCCGTAAGGTCGGTGTCGTAAATGGGAGCCATGGAGGGAGTGATGCCCTGCACGGTCGTATCGCTGATGGACTGCTCCGCATATTTGACGTGGCCATTGCTGTTGCGCAATGCCGCGCCTACATATTCACAGTGCCGGCAGGCTTCGAGGACGGCCTGATAGTCCTCCATGTCGAAGTTCTTGCGCTTCTCGGCTTCCAGGAACTTGTCGACATTCAACTGCACGGGAGACATTTTGGAAGCGATGAACACGTCCGCGCCGAGATTGAAGATTTTGCCGGCGACGTAGCCATCGATTCCGGCCACGAAGGTGACGACGGCGATCACCGCGGCCACGCCAATGACGATGGCGAGCGTTGACAGGAAGGAGCGCAACTTGTTGGCCCACAGCGACTGCAGGGCCACCCGGATGGCTTCGGCAATATTCATGTGAAGTTACCGCCCAGCTGGGACTGGCAGTCCGGCATCACCCTATCAGTGTACAGCCAGACGCAGCGCCCGGTCCTAGGCCCGTGAACCGTAATTCTTATATAGAATGCCCCACAAAATCAGGAGCAGCGCGAACAGGCGGAGAATGTAGATCCAGGGGCTGCCTTCGTTAGGGTGGGCGGAAAACATCAGAACGATCCGGTTCACCCCTTCAACCGTAAAGAATACGGCGAATGGAAGGAAGAAAAAATCGCGAGTATCGCGCCAAAAGCGCAGAAAGAAGGTGGCCGCGGTGAAAGACAAGGCCGAAATCATCCCTAGCATGAAAGATATTCCCATGGCTAGTTGCTCTCCCAGATAAGGCCATACAGCATCAGCGCCATCGCCAGCAGGACGGTCCACAACCGGGCCAGGTAAAGATCGGTCTCAGGAAGCATGACAAGATCGACAAAGATCAGGCTGCTGTTGAGGCCCAGTCCCAAAAAACACAAGCCGCTCCAAAGCAGCAGTTTTCTGCGCCCGCGCCAGTAGCCGCGCAGCAGCAATACGGCGCAAACAAAACTGGTCAGCGCACCCAGAGAGTAGACGACGGAAACCATAGCTACTTCTCCTTAGTAAAGCGGAACGCACGCGCAAAGTCGCGAACCGCAGACGATGGCTTGGAATGGATCAAAGTCGAAATACGGACAATTTGACGACGATAAACAGCTTCGGTACGGCCCATCAACTGGTCCCGCTCGGCTGACGTCGACTCATAGCGATAGAAATCTGGCTGCTCCGGATCTGCCGCGAGCATTCCCTTGCGGCTCAAATCCGCTAAAACGGCCTGCGCCTGGTCCGGGACGATGTAAAGGCGCCTGGCGACATCGGCAACATTCCATGCTGCCGGACGATCTTGCCAAAGCAGCAATAACGCCTCAAGTTCCGGGACACTGTCGATCTCATCCACTATGAACCGGAGAACCTGGTCAACTTCTACTGGGGTCGGATCCGCCACTTCGGACTCAGTTCACCTCGCAGGAATCTGCCCTGGTTCCGCGAAACCAGGAGGAACGACATAGCCGTCTAATATAATTGATATATAGGCAGCCGGACCGGACGGCCGCTTCCCGCGTCTTCGGGCGCGAGGAGAGGAAAGTCCGAACTCCGCAGGGCAGTGTGCCGGATAACGTCCGGGACGTCAGGCTCAAGCCTGACGGACGGAAAGTGCCACAGAAAAGATACCGCCTCGGCGGCAACGCCAGGGTAAGGGTGAAAAGGTGCGGTAAGAGCGCACCGCCGCGACAGTAATGGCGCGGGCATGGCAAACCCCACACGGAGCAAGACCAAATAGGGAGGAAGGCCGCGGCTTCGGCTGCGGACACGTGCCGGCCCGGCGCGTTAAACCTTCGGGTAGGTCGCTAGAGCCGCACAGTGATGTGCGGCCCAGAGGAATGGCCGTCCAGCGGGAGCAATCCCGCGGACAGAATTCGGCTTACAGGTCCGGCTGCCTTAAGTTTTTTAGTTTCGAGTCACGTCGCGCACACGTAAGCTCTTGTGACGCGGGGGCGGCGTCAAAGAAGCGGCGTTCGCCTCAATCGAGCAGAAGGACTACATGAGATGAAGCCTAAGAACACGATCTGCCTGTGGTTCGACAAGGACGCGCACGAGGCGGCGCGATTTTATGCCACGACTTTTCCAGATAGCCAAGTAACCGCTGTTCACAAAGCCCCCGCTGACTATCCGGGCGGCAAGAAAGGCGACGTGCTCACGGTGGAGTTCACCGTTGTAGGCATCCCCTGTCTCGGTCTGAACGGCGGCCCGACATTTAAGCACACCGAGGCGTTTTCCTTCCAGATCGCGACGGAAAATCAGGAAGAGACGGACCGTTACTGGAACGCGATCGTTGGGAACGGCGGCGCAGAAAGCGCGTGCGGATGGTGTAAGGACCGCTGGGGCCTGTCCTGGCAGATCACACCGCGCGCGTTAACCGATGCTCTTGCGGCAGGTGGCGCCGAGGCAAAGCGTGCCTTCGAGGCGATGATGTCGATGAAGAAGATCGATATCGCCGCCATCCAGGCAGCGCGGCGCGGCTGACGCGAACACGGCAAGTTGCTTACACCGGTAACGCACAGCGCCCAGAGATGGGCTTGTTCGAGACCGCTCAGCATCTCCGTCAGGCTAATCATGGTTCACGCCGCTCGTTTGCCGGCACTTGCGCGATGGCACGTTTTAGTTCGCGAACGCTCTCTTCCAGAACTTGCGCGCGGTGGTATTCCCGGCCCGGAGCTTTGCCCAGAGATACACGTGCATTGCGCACGAGCATGGGGCTTTGCACTACGGTGGCCAGCCCCACGTGGATTTCGTTCACGCCCGTGCGGCGCAGGATCTGAGCTACATTCCCGGCATTGATGCCTCCACCGGCCATAATGTGAATGCGGCCTCGCGCTGATTGGACGAGCTTGGAAATCGCATCGCTCCCCTGCCCGCAGTCCGGTTCGCCTCCGGAGGTGAGAAGGCGGTTGGCGTCCGTCTGGCAGACGTCGTCCAGGGAATTGTGCAGGTCCGCGGACATGTCGAACGCGCGATGAAAGGTGACGGACATCGGCCTCGCCAACTCAATCAGTTGTCGCGTTCGCGTGATATCGATGCGCCCCGAGGGGAGTAAGATACCCAGCACAGCTCCATCCGCCCCGGCGCGCTTGGCGATTTCAATGTCACGACGCATGATGCCGAACTCTTCCTCTGAATAGCAGAAATCGCCACCTCGCGGTCGAATGATCACATGCAGTGGGAGCGAGATACGGGCGCGCACGGCCTGGAAAAGACCCAGGCTGGGAGTAATGCCGCCCTCGAGCAGGTCGCTACAGAGTTCAAGCCGTTGCGCTCCGCCGCGCTCCGCACCTACGGCGGAAGGGACCGAATCCACGCAGACCTCAATCAGCACCGGTTGCATCATGATCTGGATCGCGGCGTCCGCAGCTCCATCCTGCTCACCTCAATTGTTCCATCGTAACTGGAATTCACGGGCCTCTGCCGAGCTTCGCTTCGCCGGACAGCCGATGGCGACTGTCCCCACGCGTCTGTCTAGGCCAGGCTGAGCTGGAGTTTGACTACTGAAGCGGGCGGGAAGGTAAACGTCAGCGATTGGCCTTTCACTTCGACGTCTTTGGTTTGAGGAACGACCGCTTGCTTCTGATCGAAGGTGTTGTGCGCGTGAATGTCGGGGGCCGTGAGCACCGTCGCCTTGGCCGATCTGACGCGTGCCCCATGCGGGATGACCTGCGCTTCCAGGGCATCGCTCACATTTGCGTTCACTGCGGTGACCACCAATTCTTTGCCGTGCAAAGAAGCCGAACCGCGCAGCGGGGAAAACGTTGCTCCCTTTCCGTCGCGGTCATAATGAACAGCAGGCGCGGAAAACTCAGCGCGCACACTTTGTCCGCCTTGATGAGCGGCGTAGATAGCGAAGACATGCCCGACGGGCGTCACCACAAACCGGTTCTCGTGCGCCAAGTAGAGGCTGTTCAGGCAGTTGATGAGTTGCGCGCAATTTGCCATCGCGACTTTTTCTGGATGACGATTGAAAATGTCGAGGGTCATAGCGCTGAATACGGCGTCGCGCAAGGTGGGCATCTGCTCCAACTGATCGCCCGGAGTAGCTTCACTGCCGGGCCGGTACCATGGACCCCATTCGTCCACAACCAGCTTTATCATGTGGTCGGGATCCTGCTCGCCCATGATCTGCCAATGCGCCTGGATCAGATCTTCGATGCGTTGCCCTTCACGTAGCAATTCATACCAGTCAATCGCCTCGAACTTGAGCGCGTCACCTTTGCCTTCGTTCCAATCCTGAGTGCGGCCGCGGCTTAGATTCCAGGCGTAATGGTGCAGCGCGAGGCCATATATCGTTCGAAGCAGCCCCTTGTTCTTGCGCACGATTTCTTCCAGGAAACCGCGCGTCCAGGCCCAGTTTGCCGAATCGGGGCCGGAGGCGACGAAGTTCAGTTTCTCTCCGTATTCCGGCACCCACGTGGTGTACCGGCGGAACTCGGTCGCGTACTCCTGGGGTGTGAAGTTGCCTCCACAGCCCCAGGACTCGTTGCCCACACCCCAATACTTCACATTGAAGGGATCTTTGAAACCTGCGGCAGTTCGCTCGTCGGCCAGAGTGGTGCTTCCCGCGGGAGAGTTGCAGTATTCTACCCAGCGATAGAACTGTTCCGCCGGAAGGCTTCTGACGTTTGCCGCGAGATAAGGCTGGCCGCCGATCAGGCGGCAAAAATGCGCAAATTCGTTGGTGCCGAAGCGATTGGGATCATAGCGATGGGAAGCGGGTGCATCCGCCGCTTCTCCACCATTCCAAAAATTGGTCCGGCGCGGGCGCTTGTCCGCGGGCCCGACCCCATCGCGCCAATCGTAGCTATCGGCGAAGCATCCGCCAGGGAAGCGCACCACCGCCGGCTTGATCTTCACCATCTCCTCCACCAGTTCTTTGCGGATTCCATTCACGTTCGGAACTTTGGAATTCTCGCCGACCCAAATTCCGTCGTAGACAACACCGCTCAGATTCTCGACGAAGTGGCCGTAGATATTCGGAGAGATGGTGCCGAGTATCTCGTCGAGTACAACTTCAATGCGGCTGTCAACGCTCTGCGCGAAAGTCAGGTTTGGAAACCTGGGGGCAAAACACAGAGTCGCGGCGGCGGCGGAATGGCG
>JAICJP010000461.1 GCA_025928375.1 Candidatus Sulfotelmatobacter sp. | reverse complement strand
CAGCAGCTTCAGACAGCTTAGAGTTTCATCAATTTGGTGGATTTCAGCCGTGACCCCTGTCACTCCTCGACGTGATGGTGGTCAATAGGATTCGCAGTCGGCAAAGAACTGGATTCGGTGTTGCCAATTGCCTCGACGCCCCGATGCGAATTGCATCACCGGTGGAATCGCCGGCAAAGCTCTGACCCTGTGGGGATTTCTCAGCCCGCAGTGGCAGAGCACCTGTTAGCGGCGACCTTCGCTGCTGTGATCTTCATCGTTAGGGCCGCTGCATTACTCTGCAATCCGCTCGGCGATTGTTCTCCATCTCCAGACTAAGTGCATTGTATTCCTTCACTTAGCCACTCCGGCGCTGTTGGCGGCCTACATTGGCCCCGCGATTGCCTTTATGCATATGTGAGTGACCGAGAAATCAAGAGGCACTCCGGGCGAGGTGGGTTATGACAGTCATCATGGTTCTTCTGACGTTCGCAATCTTTCTATCGATCGATTATGTTCGCGGCCATAAACAACTGGCTCGCCAGTCTGACGCGCAGCCAACGCGGCGTCCCAGCATCTCCCAGGTAGTTCCGGCATTGGTCGCGGGCTTCGAAGTTCCGGAGAATGTCCGGTACCACGCCGGGCACACCTGGGCGCTCGCCGAAAGCCGCGAGTTGGTGCGCGTGGGCATGGACGACTTTGCCTCCAAGCTGGTGGGTAAGGTTGAGAGCATCACGCTCCCGCAGCGCGGCCGCTGGGTACGACAGGGTCAGAAGCTGTGGACGATCTTCCGCAACGGCAAATCCGTAGACATGGTCTCCCCGATCGAAGGCACCATCACCGACGTGAACGAAGCCGTCGCCAGGAATCCAGAACTGGCGCGCAAGGATCCTTATGGGGAAGGCTGGCTGGTGACGGTGCAGGCGCCGGATTCGAAGCTTAACTTCCGCAACCTGCTGAGCGGCACGCTGGCGCGGCTATGGACCGAGGACTCAGCCCTGCGCCTTCGCAGCCGCATGCCGGCCCTGGCGGGCGCAGTTGCCCAGGACGGCGGCGTGGCCGTGGACGATCTGACCGCCCTTATGCCGAACCAAGACTGGGCCACAGTGGCCAAAGAATTCTTTCTGTCGTAACCGGCGTGGGCAACGATCCTCGCCCGGCCTCCTGATGGCAGCCGCCCGGAATCATCCCGGGCGGCTTCTTTATGTTTGGGTGCGATGTGCTATTCGGAAAGCGCTGCTTCCCCGACCGGACGGGAAGAGCTCCGCACGATCAACCCGCCCACCGCAACCGCAGAGCTCAGCATGATCACTCGTAGATACTGCGCCGCCGGCAGGCTGCTGTCGCCGAAGACTGTTCGGAACAGCCCAAAGCTCGCGCTGCAGGCACAAAGAGTGAAGTAGACGCGCTCGATCCCCGCGCGCGAAATTCCCACCAGCCACGCCAAGATTGACGCCACGACCAGGTAGATGATGACCAGCGCGAAATCACCGCCCGGGCCACCATGAAGAATCCCGCCCTTCGGAGCGGAGAAACCATGGACGGCGATCCCCAGAAAAATGACGGAGTGGATGAGAGCGATCAAGGCACGCTTGCGATTGGTGAGGACCCCAAAGTGATTCATGCGAGTTAGTCTGGCCTAGAAGGGAAGCCGCTCCCGTGACCTGCCTAACCTCGATTTGTGATCCGGATCACAGACCGCGTGTAGCCCCGGACGCCCTCGTCCGGGGTTGCGCGCGAAAGCGCGCAATGCAAAGCATGGCCCACCATTGTGGCCCGAGGCCTTTCCACGGTGATACCATCGCGGCGTTATGACGAAGCCCAGCGCTGCCTTAGTGTGTCTCCTCCTTCTGACCTCGTTAGCTGCAGCCCAGGCCCCCGCCGCCAGCCCTCACCCCATCGTGCTGCATGCCGCCCGCATGCTCGACATCAAAGCCGGACGCATCGTCAGCCCCGCCGAGATCCTGGTGGAAGGCGACCGCATCGCGGAGGTGGGCTCAACCGTAAAACATCCCGACGGAGCAGAAGTCATCGACCTCGGCGATCGCACGCTCCTGCCGGGCCTGATCGATGCCCATATCCATCTGTTTCTTCATCCCGGCGCCGAGGACCTGCAAACCGTGCAGGAATCCGTCCCGGAACGCACTATCACGGCGACCCTCGCGGCACGCGAGGATCTGATGGCCGGATTCACCGCCGAGCGCGATATGGGAACCGAAGGCGCCGGATCAGCCGATACCGCCGTTCGCAATGCCGTCAACGAGGGCCGCATTCCCGGTCCGCGCCTGCGCATCAGCGGCAACGCCATCAACATTCTGGGCGGACACGAGGACGCCATCGGCTATAACCCCGAACAGCACATCCTTCCCAATGCAACTTACGCCAACAGCGCGGACGAACTCGTCGCCGCGATGCGCCAGCAATTCAAAGAAGGCGCGGACTTCAGCAAGATATACGAAACCGGCGCAGACTCGATCAAGGACGGAAAGCTCTTCACCCCATATCAGTACAGCGAGCAGCAACTTGAGGCCGCGGTGAAAGAAGCCGCCAGGTTAGGCAAGCCCGTGGCCGTGCACGCAACCGGAGAACCGGGGACGCTCTATGCGGCGCAAGCGGGCGTGGCTTCGATCGATCATGCCGATCAGTTGAGCGAAGAAACCATGAGGCTCATGAAGGAGAAGCAGATTTTTGCCGTGCCCACCTTCACCATTTTCGAATATTTCGCCGAGCACGCCGCGACTCCAGCCCAAGGCGAGCGCGAACATCAGATCCTCGATCTCAAGATTCTGGAATTCAAGAAGCAAATCGCGGCACGAATTCCATTCGCCGTAGGCTCCGACGTGGGCCCGTTCCCGCATGGCACACAGGCGCGCGAATTCGTCCTGATGGTGAAGCACGGCATGTCGCCGCTCGCCGTGCTGCAAGCGGATCTCATCAATGGCGCAAAGTTACTGGGCTGGGAAGGACAGATCGGCTCGCTGCAACGCGGATATCTGGCGGACATAGTGGCAGTGGCAGGCGAT
>JAICJP010000277.1 GCA_025928375.1 Candidatus Sulfotelmatobacter sp. | reverse complement strand
TAGCCGGCTGTGCGGGGCGCAGCGCCGGTTGTATCGCGCTGGGAGCTGGCTGGCGCGTCGTTCCTGCGTCCTCTTCAGTCTGCGAGTGAATGTAGTAAGTGACTCCGATGATGATGGCGAGAATCAGGACTACCGCTCCGGCGACTGCATAGAGCATCAGCTGGGGAGGCACGCCCTTAATTTCTTTCACCGCTTTGGCGGCAACTTCGCGGGGCTGAATCTTCGGCTTGTCCGCGATCCTCTCGGACCGGCGCGGGCTGGACGATCGGAACTTTGGGGGCTCTACGGGGGGCGGTTCCGGAGCGGGTTCCGGCGCAATGTAGACCTCCTTTAAGGGAGGTAATTCCGCAATTTCGGAGAAGCTGGTCCCGCTGCTGGCGGGAGCGCTCCCGGCCATCAGGGGATCGACTGCAATCTTGGGCGAGGTGGGCTCGAATGTTTCCACGTCGGGCTGTTCGATTGCGGCCGACATGAAGGATTCGGGTTGCGACGGAGCGGTGGGGGGCGCCTCTGATGTCGTACCGGATCCCACTCCAGCCGCGGCGGCGGCGGATTTCGGCATCGCCACGTGCAAAGGCTTGGGGGGTGCTGGCTTGGGCGCGACCGGAGCAGCGGCCTCGCGGACCGGTGCGGGCTGTGACGCATGGCTCGCGCTGCCAACAAATTTGGACTGCACGGCTGCCCTGACGCTCGCGGGGGCTACAGTGGATGCTGTGGGGGCCGCTGCCTTTTTAGCCGCGGGCCTGGACTCCTTGCAGTTCTCCAGATCACCGAGCAATGCTCGGCCTGTTTGATAGCGCTGGGCAGGGTCTTTCGCCAACGCTTTCATAATGAGGTCGCTGAGCAGCGGATGTACTTTGGCATTCACCCGGATCGGGGCGGCGGGAGTGCTTTGGAGAATGTTTTGGCGGATGCTCTCGGGATCGCTTCCCTCAAAGGCTTTTCGCTCCGTCACCATCTCGTAGAAGATCGCGCCCAGGCTGAATAAATTGGAGCGGAGGTCGGTGGCTTCGCCGCGGAGTTGCTCCGGGGGCATGTAGTTCAAAATGGAGGAAAGGCCGGCTGCGTGTTGCACAAAATTGCCGACGCCGGAAACACCATAGCTGAGAATTTTTACGGTTCCGTCCCAGCCGCACATGATTTTGGCGGGCTCGAGGCTGTGATGGATGATCTGGTGCGAAGCCGCGTCATCGAGGCCATTCGCCAGTTGCCGGCCGATGTCGAGCAGGTCCCAGATGGAAAATCCTTCTTTGCGAGCCAGCATGGTGGCGATGCTGTTGCCTTGAACATATTCCATGACCGCGCAGAATTGTCCGTCGATGATGGTGGAGTTGGTGACGCGACAGAGATTCTGATTGCTCAAGACCTTGGCGCTCTGGACCTCCTGCAACAATGCTTGTTCAACGGCAGAGGATTGATCGCCAAAGGCGGCGAGCTGAATCGCTTTCAACGCGATCGTCTGGCCAGAGTCAGCATCGTTCGCCTTGTAGACAATGCCGGTAGGAGACTTCGAGAGCTCACTTTGAATTTCGAATTGGCCGAGTTTCGTAGGCATCGCTTCCTAACTCCAATCGCCACACGCCGTGGCGCGGCAAACCTGCCGACGGAGAATTCAGGATTGGAAGAAGGATATCGCTGCGAGTCGGAGGGTTCGAGTTACGAAAGTAAGCCGTAGACAGTCAGTTTGCCGTCCGGAACGGCGGCAGCACGATCTGCCCCCCCACTTGGATCTGCGCGGAGCTTCGCTCGCTGCACAGTCGGATACGCTGTTCCTACGTGGTCCCTAGACAACACCTTTGCTCAGACGAGTGGCTAGTTCTTTAATATATGTGACCAATTCAGGCGGTTCGTGCACTTGAAAGTCGACGCCTACCAGCAGCAGGTGGATCGTAATTGCCTCGAGCGAATGCGAGCCGGTGTGTAGCATACAAGATTGCTGATCGATGGCTTCCAACGCACCGAGCGAGGGAGAGATCCGCTTGGACAGAGTCTCGAATGGGCCATGCAAAGTCACGCGAGCCGAATAAGGATTGGGCACGTGCGCGATGGATTTGGAGACGAATGCTGCGAAGCCGCCTTCGGGCTCCTTGCGGGGCTTGAATCGCATGGAAGTCTTGAGCTTTCCCTGGACGCGATCGACGCGGAAGGTACGCCAATCGTTGCGGGTGAGATCCCATGCGGCCAGATACCAGCGATAGCCGGTGTGTACGAGGCGATGCGGCTCAACCGAGCGGGTGCTGGGCGCTCCGGTGCGATCGTGGTAAGTGAAGCGCACTCCGTCGTGGTCGCGGCAGGCGTTGGCTAGAAATGACAAGCGTGCGGCGTCGACGGTTGGCCCGCGGCGCTCCAGGGGCACAACGAATCCATGCAGGGCCGCCACCCGGCCGCGCAGACGCGGGGGCAACACCTGCTCCAGTTTCAACAGCGCCCTTACCGATGCTTCTTCGATTCCGGAGACGGCGCCGGAAGCCGCTGTTCGCAGGCCCAGAGCCACAGCGACCGCCTCATCGTCGTCCAGCAGCAAAGGGGGCAGGTTCGCTCCCGCACCCAACTGATAACCGCCAGCCACTCCTGAAGTTGAGTGCACTGGATATCCCAGACTGCGCAGGCGATCGACATCGCGGCGCAGGGTTCGCCCAGTGACTTTCAGGCGCTGGCTGAGATCGACTCCGGACCAATAGCGCTGCGCCTGAAATAACGAAAGCAGACGAAGCAGCCGCGCCGAGGTCTCCAACATGGCCGGTATTGTGCCACGAATCGAGGACTGATTGTGTCCTAAATGGCTGTTACGGTATCGGGGTTCGATTCTGCCGGTGCCAACAAGCGGAATCACTGGAGAGACTCCTATGAAGCTGACCGAATTCTTTCTCGCACAACTGGAACGCGATGCTGCCAGCACCCGCCTTGCCCTGCAACGCGTGCCCGAAGGACACAACGATTGGAAGCCGCATCCGAAGTCGATGCCGCTGGGATATCTCGCGTCTTTGTGCGCCACGATGCCGGCTTGGATTGTGTCGATGATCAAACAGGATGAGTTCGATCTGGCTTCTCCCGCGGCGACGCGATTCAAACCGGCCGAATGGACGGAGCGCAAGGAACTGCTGGCGGCCCTCGATGCGGCAGTGGCCGAAGCGCGCGAGGCACTGTCCAACACCAACGATGAACATCTGTTGACCAACTGGAAATTCGTGGTCGGCGGGCATGTGGTGAGCAACGAGCTACGGCACGTCATGATCGCCGAGTCGGTATTCAGCCATCTCGCGCACCACCGGGGTCAACTCACGGTGTATCTTCGGCTCAATGAATCGTCTGTTCCCGCGTTATACGGCCCCTCTGCCGATGAGGGAAAATTCGAGCGAGTGCCTGCGTAACTTTGTTATGGTCCTGGCGGTTTAACTGTTGATGCCGGAATGCGGGTGACATTTGTCACCCGCTCGCGATGACGATCTCCACTGGTAAATGCAGCCCAGTCGCGGCAGGATGGCTGCAGTAGTCTTCACCATTGCGAATCAGAATGGGGATGCGCAGATTCAGCGCAGTTGTCGATGAGAAGGCGCTTCGACTATGCTGTTGGCGCTGGGACGCATCCACCTCCTGCTCGCAGCTGCCGGTTCCCTCCGGAGTACATCGATGACACTGACCAGATTTGTCACTAAAAATGCGTTTCGCAACAAGCGCCGCAGCACACTGACGGTCTTAAGCATTGCTTTCTCGCTGCTTCTGCTCACGCTGATGATGACGATCTGGCGGGCGTTCTACCTGGATCAGGGCAGCGCGGAATCGTCCGAGAGGCTGGTGACGAGGCATCGAGTCTCGCTCACTTTCTCGCTGCCCGGTTTCTACCGGGAAAAAATTCGTGCGATTCCCGGAGTAGTTTCCGTCGTTCCAGTTTCCTGGTTTGGCGGAATCTACAAAGATCAGAAGCCGGAGAACTTCTTTGCACAGTTTGGCACCGATCCGGAGGAATTTTTCAAGACCTTCCGCGATATGAAGATGCCGGAAGATCAGGCCAAGGCATGGCAGCGCGACCGGCAAGGTGTGATCGTGAATGATACCCTCGCCGCCAAGTACGGCTGGAAACTGGGCGACCGCATCGTGTTGCAAGGGACGATTTATCCGGTGAATCTGGAATTGAACGTTCGAGGTATTTTCCACTCGGTTCCAGATAATAAGTCGGTCTACTTCAACAGTAAGTATGTGGAAGAAGCTGTTCCGTTCTTCAAAGGACAGGCGGGGACTTTTGGCATCCTCGCGGCTTCTCCCTCGGATGTGGGGAAGGTTGCCAGCGCGGTGGACGACATGTTTCGAAACTCGCCGCAGCCGACCAAAACCGAAAGCGAGAAGGCCTTTCAATTGAGTTTTGTGGCCATGATGGGCAACGTGAAGGCATTCATTCTGAGCATCTGCTCGGCCGTGGTGTTCGCGACGTTACTGGTTTCGGCAAATACGATGGCGATGTCGATTCGCGAACGGACTCGGGAAGTCGCGGTACTCAAGACTCTGGGCTTTACTCGGCAGGGCGTGCTCGGGCTATTCGTCAGCGAGGCGGTGGCGCTGTCGCTGGCCGGCGGCCTTGTGGGCGCGAGCCTGGGCTGGTTTCTGGTGTATGGGATTACGCATTCACCGCAGTTCATTTCTTTCTTTCCCATGAAGGTGACTCCGGCAATCTGGCTGGTTGCGCTCTTTACTTCCGGAGTCGTGGGATTGCTGAGTTCAGCCGTGCCGTCGTATCACGCATCGCAAATCAACATCGTGGATGGGTTACGGCATATCGGGTGAGGGGATGACGCTGAGCAGCTTCGTGGTTCGCAATGCGTTTCGCAATAAGCGGCGCAGTCTTCTGACCATGATCAGCATCAGCTTCTCGCTGTTGTTGCTGACCATGATGATCTGCATCTGGCGCTCGTTTTACATCGATCAGGTGGCGCCGGAGGCAGCGCGAAGACTAATCGTGCGCGATCGGGTTTCGCTGGCGTTCTTCCTGCCCGCGTATTACCGGGAGAAGATTCGAGCGGTGCCTGGGATTAATTCTGTTGTACCCCTGACCTGGTTTGGGGGGCGCTACATCGACAATCGCCCGGAGCACTTTTTTGCGCAGGTGGGGACTGATCCCGAAGAATATTTGAAAGTGGCTTCCGACAAAATTGTGCCGCCGGATCAATTGAAAGCCTGGCAGCAGGATCGTGCCGGAGCACTGGTCGACGTCACGCTGGCCGACAAGTACGGGTGGAAGATCGGGGACAAGATCACGCTGCAGGCGAATATCTTTCCTACGGATCTGAATTTGACGATTCGGGCGATCTATCACCGCGATCCGCCACAGAATGCGCTGTACTTCAATGCGAAGTATCTGGAAGAAGCGGTGCCGTGGTTCAAAGGGCAGGCGGGATGGTACGCGGCGCAGGTGGATTCCGCGGAGAACGTGGCCCGGGCATCGCGGCAGATTGACGAAATGTTTCACAATTCGCCGCTGCAGACCAAGACCGAGAGCGAGAAGGCATTCCAGTTGGGATTCGTGGCGTCGTTGGGAAATATCAAGGCATTCATTCTGGGCATCTGCGGGGCAGTGGTGTTCGCCATCATGCTGGTATCGGCGAACACGATGGCGATGTCGGTTCGCAGCCGAACTCGTGAAGTGGCACTGCTAAAGACGCTGGGATTCACCCGGCAGAGAGTGCTTTCGGTTTTTGTCAGCGAAGCGGTCGCGCTAGCGCTAGCGGGCGGACTGATGGGAGTTGGGCTGGCGATCCCAGTGATTGCGGCCATCACCCATCGTTTCCTCGGCCTCGGAATCCCACTGAACATGCGAGTCAACGGAATTACCGCGGCGTTGGCTTTGCTGGTGTCGGTGATTCTTGGGATTGTGAGCGGCTATTTGCCGGCTTACCGCGCATCGCGCATGAATATTGTGGAAGGGCTACGACATATTGGGTGAGTGCGAGAACTGAATATGGCCATACCGATCAGCTACAACATTCGCAATTTGAGGCTTCGCAAGGGACTCACCGTGATGACGGCGCTCGGCATC
>JAICJP010000175.1 GCA_025928375.1 Candidatus Sulfotelmatobacter sp. | reverse complement strand
CGCGGTTTGTGTGATAGGCTTCTGCTCTTGGATTTCCCATGCCGGACGCAACGCAGGCTCCCGCCGTCCGTCGCTTTGGCGTGTTCGAAGTAAACCTTCGATCCGCAGAACTGCGCAAAAGCGGTATGCGCCTCCGGCTTTCGGGGCAGCCCTTTCAGGTCCTGGCAGTGCTACTCGAACGTCCCGGCGAGGTGGTGACGCGGGAAGAATTGCATGCCAAGCTGTGGTCGTCCGACACCTTCGTCGATTTCGATCACGGGCTGAACAACGCAGTCGCCAGGATTCGGGAAGTACTAGGAGATTCCTCCGACACACCACGATACGTGGAGACGATTCCCCGCTACGGCTACCGCTTCATAGCGCCCCTGAGCGACGCCTCATCAGACGCTCCATCGGCAGAGAGCTCGAAAGTTAGTCCTGAGCATGAGATCGCATATTCAGGCGCGTCGGCACCCGCAGCTCCAGCCTATGAAAAGAGAATGGCTTTCCGCCCGGGGCTGGTGCTCGGGGGAGCAGCTTTACTGGCGGTCTTAGCCATTGCATCTGTGTTGTTGTACCGCGGCGGCCATAGTCATACGGCCAGGCAGCCGGCCATCACGTCGCTGGCCGTGCTGCCTTTGAAAAACCTCTCCGGCGACCCAACACAGGAATATCTTGCCGACGGAATGACCGAGGAACTCATCGGACGCCTGGCCGCAATCCACAATCTGCGGGTCATTTCGCGCACTTCGGCAATGCAGTACAAGAACACGCAACTGTCAGTCCCCGAGATTGCCAAAACTCTCCGGGTGGATGCCATTGTCGAAGGGTCGGTCATGCGAGCGGGCGATCAGATTCGTGTCCACGCCCAGTTGATCCGCGGCGCGACCGACGAGCACTTCTGGTCCGAGACCTATGACCGCGACTTGCGTGAGATGCTTGCCCTCGAGAGCGACGTGGCGCAGGCGATCGCGCAAAAGGTGGAAGTCACGGTCACAGGGAAGGAAAACGAGAGACTTACCGCGGTGCGTTCGACTTCGCCCGAAGTTTATGAGAGCTATCTCAAAGGCCGTTTCGCCCTCGATAAAAGCAACAGTCGGGCTGACATCGAACAGAGTATGGGTTATTTCGATGAGGCGATAAAGAGAGACCCCACGTTTGCACCTGCTTACGCCGGCCGGTCAGACGCGTATTTCGATCTGGGCACGATTTTTATCGGCGTCCCCCCGGAACAGGTACGTCCGAAAGCTATGAGCACGATACGAAAAGCACTGGAACTCGATCCGGAATCTGCCGAAGCGCACGTCCTGCTGGGACGTTTGGAGCAAGTACAGTGGCAGTGGTCTGAGGCCGAGGCTGAATACAAGCGCGCCCTCGAATTGAGTCCAAACAACGTTGCTGCTCACGCCGAACTTGCCCAGTGGCTGCTATGCCAGGGGCGTACGGATGAGGCCCTGACTTGGGCCCAGCGTGGGCGCGAACTCGACCCGCTTGCGGTTTCCGGCTATGGCATCGGGTGGATTCTGATTTCTGCCCGCCGTTACGATGAAGCCATGCGCGAGTTGCGCGCCGCGTTGGCAGTTCGACCGGAGGATGCAGGCCTCCTTTTGAATCTTGGATTCGCGCTCACCGCCAAGGGTCAGCCCGAGGAAGCCATCCCCGCACTGGAGAAAGGGCTCTCTCTTTCTCACCGCAGCCCACTCGTCATCGGTATGCTTATCAGGGCGTATGCCCACGCCGGGCGACGTACGGATGCACTTCGATTACTCGCGGAATTGAAAAGACGCAAGCAGGCTGGCTACATACCTGCCGCCGCCTTTGTGAATGCTTACCTAGGACTCGGCAACAACGAACAGGCATTTATCTGGCTCGAACAGGCTTACAAGGAGCAGTCGAACATTCTGCAGTTTGTCAAAGTGTTTCCCTACTTTGATCCCATACGCGGCGACGCCCGTTTTGCGGACCTGGTCCGCCGCGTAGGCCTGAATTAGGAAAGACCATTTTCTGGGCTTGCAAAAAGCCACGCTCGCCCTTGGTCGCGATTCGTTACGAACTTCGATTCTTGCAGGGCGAAAATGAGGCAGAAACTTGGCTGGTAGCCAGTAGCGAAGGTTCGATCTTCCAGGGTGGTCGGCAATCCGGACGTTAAAGACTTTTACCGTCGATTTTGTGTGCGAATCTGTGTGCCAGGTTCCGTGGATACTCAGATTTAGAAAGCGCGGGATCTGACGAAGCCGAATGTTGCTGAGTGCTCAAGGTTGACCGAGCAATCCCTTCTTCAATCCGAGGTTCGGCGGTTTTGGGCCGAGCCAGACGGAGAACAGCATCTCGGCGAGAGCGGGGCCGGGGATGGTCACCTTCTCTGTGCCGGCCTGGACCACAGAGGTGCCCTTGTCAGGCAGATAGGTAAAGGCGATCTCCTCACCATCTTTCACTGGCTCGAGGGCGGCAAAAAGGCGATCGATATCGGATTTCAAAGCCTTCTCGGCTTCCGGTGCGTTGTTGTGGAAGGACTCAGCAAATCCATCGGTGAGCTGGTTTTTACTTACTTCTCGCACGAAATGCATGACGATCCGCTTGGGAGTGTCGGCTTTCAGAATTGCGTTTGCGTCGGAAGATTTCTGCGGCAGATAGAGCCCGGCGACGTAGACCTTCACCATGAATTTTGTGCGCAGCCCCATGCCATTGAGCTGGAGAGATGTGCTGCCCGCTTGCAGTGTGTCTGGCAAGGTCACGCCCGCCAGAGTTCCGGCGCGAAGATTTGCAACCGCAGTTACGAGCAGCAAGAGAATGAGGGCAGAGGCAACGAAGTTTCGCATGACGGTTCCTCGAATTTTGGAGCAATGATTCGGCAGAAGAATTTGTACATCGCCGCGAGACGAAGTACCGTGACGGCCGTCACATGGCCGTAATCGAGGAATCAGAATTCAACGCCAATGCGACGGGCAGCGGCTCCAGGTGCGCCGTGAAATGCCGCAGGAACGGCGCTTCATACGTCAGGCGCATGCCCGGGATTCGATCACGATGCTTCCAGACTTCCAGGATGATCTCGACCACGTAGTCGATGTGGCTTTGAGTGTAGACGCGGCGCGGAATGGCGAGCCGCACGAGATCCATCTGTGCTGCGGCAGAGAACATCAGCGTGCCGATTTCGACCGAGCGGATTCCACCTTCCAGATAGAGTTCCGCGGCCAGCGCTACTCCGGGAAACTGCTCCGGTGGAATGTGCCGCAGGAAGGCGCGGGCATCCAGATAGATGGCGTGTCCGCCAGGAGGCTGCACGATGGGGACGCCTTGGGACGCGATGTGATTGCCTAAATATGCGGTCGAGGCGATGCGATAACGCAGGTAGTCTTCTTCGAGCGCCTCTTGCACACCGATGGCGATGGCCTCGAGATCGCGGCCGGCCAGGCCGCCGTAGGTGGGATATCCCTCGGTGAGAATCAGCAGATCCTTTTCCTGCTGGGCGAGCAGATCGTCATTGGTGCAGAGAAAGCCGCCAATGTTGGCCATGCCGTCTTTCTTTGCTGACATGGTGCAACCGTCACCGTAGCTAAACATTTCCTGTGCGATTTCTTTGGGCGTCTTGGATTGGTATCCGCTCTCGCGCAGCTTGATGAACCAGGCATTCTCGGCGAAACGGCAGGCGTCAAAGTAGAGCGGGATGCCGTGGCGCTTGCACACGGCGCTGACCTGGCGGACATTTTCCATGGAAACGGGCTGGCCGCCGCCGGAATTATTGGTGACCGTGAGCATGACGAGAGGAATGCGTGCGCGGCCAACTCGATTGATCACTTCTTCGAGTGCGGGCACATCCATGTTGCCTTTGAAGGGATGCCGGGCGGAGGGATGACGACCTTCTTCAATCACCAGATCGACCGCTTCGGCGCCCACAAATTCCACGTTGGCTCTCGTCGTGTCGAAATGCGTGTTGTTGGGAACGACATCTCCTTTTTTGCAGGCGACACCGAAGAGGATGCGCTCAGCGGCGCGTCCCTGATGCGTGGGGATGACGTGCTTGTAGCCGAAAATCTCCTGGACGGATTCCTTGAAGTGATCGAAGCTCTTGCTGCCGGCGTAGCTCTCGTCGCCTTCCATGATGCCGGCCCATTGATGGGTCGACATCGCGCCGGTGCCTGAATCAGTGAGTAGATCGATGAGAACGTCTTCGGCAGGAAGCAGAAACAGGTTGTAGAACGCAGCCTCTAACAACTGTTCACGTTCCGGGCGCGTGGTCCAGCGGATCGGTTCAACCGACTTAATGCGGAATGGTTCGATGATGGTTTTAACGGGCATGGCTTCTGAAGCCATGCTATCCGCGGTGGGAATCGTTGCTGTGATTGGGATCACAGGAGGCCCACGTCTCGCAAAGGCGGCGAGACGTGGGGCACCCCGTTCATCTACTCGAAGGTGACAGGCTTGCTAGCGCCAGTTATCGCGATCACGCCAGCGGTAGTCGTCGCGATCACGGTCGCGATAGCCATAGTTGTTGTAGGCTTCGCGATATCCGCGCTCGTAACCCTTGCGGTAGGCACGCTTATAGTCGTGCTTGTCTCCCATCCAGTGCTCGAAGCCGCGCGAATCTTCCCAATCGTCGTTCTTGAATTTGAAGCGGTGGCGGCGGTCGGCGTCGTACTGGCCTTTGCGGAAGCCGTCGTCATAACCGCGGTGAAAGCCGCGCTCGCGGGCGTCGTCACGGCGATCGTAGGAATGATCGTCACCGTAGCCCCAGGATTGGGCCGAAGCCATCGTGCCGAAGGCGAGCGAAACGGCTGCGCCCAAAAGCGCCATTCGAAACCAGCGCACCATACTCTGTCGCAACATAACTACCTCCAGATACCACAAACCCGGAACGGGCAATTTAGTTCCTGCATGAATTCGGATGCCGTCCGACGGCTCCTTTGATGCCTCTCGGGGAAGGTCAAAAGCCTTGTCTGGCGTGCCTTTCGGCGGGATGGAGAAAAGCGCGCAAGTTTTACTCAAACCGTGTCGTTTGTGCATGGCATTCGCGAGGGCGCGAGCGGGAGTGGTAGACTCGAACGTTTTCGAACTGAGCGGTGAGCCATGAGGCATGAGCAAACCTGCTGACTCATGGCTCAGGGCTCATAGCTCACTGCTCACTTCTCACCACGAGGCATTCTATGGACATACGGCGGATCGGAGTTGTCGGCGCGGGCACGATGGGGAACGGCATCGCGCATGTGTTCGCGGGCAACGGATACGAGGTGATTTTGTGCGATGTCCAACAAAGCTTCCTCGACCGCGCGCTGGCAACGATCACCAAAAATCTCGATCGCGAAGTGGCGAAAAACAAAATCATCGCGGCCGATAAGGCCGCGGCACTGGCACGCATTCATCCCGTGACCGAGCGCGGCCAGCTGGCGGATTGCGATTTTGTGATTGAGGCGGCTACCGAAAAATTTGCAACCAAGACGGAAATCTTCCGCGACCTCGATCGGCTGGTGCGGCCCGAGATTATTCTCGCCTCGAACACCTCTTCCATCTCCATCACCAAACTGGCAGCGGTCACCAAGCGGCCGGACAAAGTCATTGGGATGCACTTCTTCAATCCTGTACCCGTGATGAAACTGGTGGAAGTGATTCGCGGGCTGGCCACTTCGCAGGAAACTTTCGAAACAGTTCGCGACCTGTCGGTGAAATTGCAAAAGACTCCAGTGGAAGTCAATGACGCACCGGGCTTCGTTTCCAACCGCGTGTTGATGCCGTTGTTGAATGAAGCCATGTACGCGGTGATGGAAGGCGTGGCTACGCCTGAAGCGGTCGACGAAGTTTTCAAACTTGGGATGGCGCATCCCATGGGGCCACTCACGCTGGCGGATTTCATCGGGCTCGATGTTTGCCTGGACATCATGCGCGTGCTGCAAGCTGGGCTGGGCGATCCAAAATACCGGCCGTGTCCGCTGCTGATCAAGATGGTGGATGCAGGATGGCTGGGACGGAAAAGCGGGAGAGGGTTTTACAAGTATTGAGCTGTGAGCGATGAGCAGTGAGCTATGAGCGTTCATGGCTCACTGCTCATCGCTCGCAAGCCGTTATGAAAACTGCTGAGCAGACATCTACGGCGCGGGGAGACGCTCCATTTTATCTACTGGCAGCTCTGTGCGGAACTGGGGCCGGGTGGGCTGATGTCATGATCAACGATTTGCTTTTTACCGCGCTGCTGGTGGTGGCTGCCTGCCTGCTGCTGGGGCTTTTGCGGCCGCGCTGGGCGTGGCGCTGGGTGCTTGCAGTCGGCATCTTTGTGCCGCTTACCGAACTCGCGGCTTATCTGGTGCTCACCGTGAAACCTTCGCGCGCGCAGGTGTACGGATCGTTTCTTGCGTTTCTTCCTGGAATCGCCGGGGCCTATGGCGGCTCGGTGATGCGCAAGGTATTCGATAATCTGCAAGGCGGTAGGTGATAACGAGGTGGCGCGCCCTCCGCTGCTCGCTTCGCCTCGCGGGGCGGACCAATGAGTACGCCCCTAGGTTCGGGGTGGATTCGCCGAAGTGGCTAGCCACAAAAGTTACTCGCGGTTCCACAGGGACTAAGGGTATGCTTGCAGGCCATGGGTGTAAGTGTCTCGATGCTGGCGTCGGGAAGCCGCGGCAATTGCGCGCTGGTGGCCAGTTCCTCCACCCGCATATTGGTGGATGCCGGCATCTCGTGCCGCGAAACTTTCAAACGGCTCAAGACCCTGGGAGAGGATCCGCATTCGCTCTCGGCGGTGTTGATCACGCACGAGCATTGCGATCACATTTACGGGCTGGCAACGTTGGCGAAGAAGCTGCGCATCCCAATCTTCATGACGGGGGCTACGCATCAGGCGTGGTCGCGCGCGCTGCGCGATGAAAATGGCACGCGCGCGCAACTGGAAAAGTTCGAGCGCTTCGAATCCGGGCACAGCTTTCAAGTGGGCGACATCGCGGTCAAGCCGTTCACCATTCCTCATGATGCGGCGGACCCGGTGGGATTCACATTTCGTGCGGAAGGAATCAAGGTTGGGATTGCGACCGATCTGGGATACATTCCGGTCAGCGTGCGCGATCATCTGCGCGGCTGCGATGTGCTGGTGATGGAGTCGAATCACGACCTGGAGATGCTGCGGGTGGGGCCGTATCCGTGGTCGGTCAAACAGCGGGTAATGAGCCGGGTAGGGCACCTGTCCAATGTGGCGCTCGCGGATTTCTTTACCAGCGACTATGATAATAGTGCAACGTTTGTAGTGCTGGCGCATCTGTCTGAGCAGAACAATCATCCGGAAATCGCCCGGAGAGAGGCAGAACGAGCGCTGGCCACGCGAGGCGGGCTGTTTATGAATCGCGTGCTACTGGCGTCCCAGACAGAGGCATTGGAGCCGATTCGGCTGTAGTGCGGGATCGACGTGTTTGGCTGATTTCGGAACGTCCAAATGAGTCAGCAGTGCATTGATCCAATCGTAGGCAAAATCCTGGCGGGCTGGCGGTACGATATTTCTGGCCTGGCGCCGGAGATGCGCGGCGACTACGAAGACCACTTCGCCAGCTGCGAATACTGCCGCAGCCGCCAGAAAATCCACCGCATGATTGATGTTGGGCTGATCGCCCTGGCCTCGGTGTCCGCCGGAGTGTTTCTGCTGGCGTTCGCGATAATTCACTATCTGGGGCCGCGCCATGCGCTGATCATGGAGATTGCCGCTCTGGCCGGATTCGCGCTTTCGGCTTTGATCTGGATGGGTGTTGCGGTGGCGACCCCGGCGCCGGTTACCATGCTGGATGCTGCGAGACAGGGGGCCCGGCGAGTTCACGACCGTTTGCCGGAAGAGATTCGGCAACGTTTGCCCGAAGAGCTGCGGATGAAGATTACGGGGACTTAGTTCCTCCGGTCAGCGTGCAGCTCAGCGGCTGAAGCCGCGTGGATATCGAGGTCCTTACGGCACGACCGAAGTCGTGCCGTTCCCAAAAAGCTTCTATTTTATGTGGCAGCTGGCCAGGCCGCGTTTTTCCAGATATTGCTGGTGATAGTCCTCTGCGGGATAAAACGTCACTGCGGGAACGATTTGGGTCGCGATCGGCTTGGCGTAACGGTGGGATTTTTCCAGTTCCTGTTTCGAAGCCTCCGCTTGGGCCTGCTGTTCCGGTGAGTGATAGAAAATCCCAGTCCGGTACTGCGTTCCCCAGTCTGGCCCCTGGCGGTTGACCTGCGTAGGATCGTGATTCTCCCAGAAAACCTGCAACAGATCGTTGTACGCCACCTTGGTGGGATCGAATTCCACTTCGACGGCTTCGGCGTGGCCGGTGCGGTCGGTGCAAACTTCTTTGTAGGTGGGATTCTCGGTTTTGCCGCCGATGTAGCCGACGCGCGTCGAGATCACTCCGGGTATCTGGCGGAAGGTGGCTTCCACTCCCCAGAAACATCCGGCTGCGAATGTGGCCTTCTGCATGTGTCGCTCCCTGGATCAAGTTCTAGGCTGAATATTAGCCAATTGTCCTCTAATTGGATGGCGAAAGGCCAGAAAAGTGGCATGAGGAGCTGTTTGGACGGGCAAATAGCCTAGGCGGGCGATTGACGCGTGCCTTTAATCAGGGTAAATTCCGAGAAGGTTTAAGGTAGGAAGGTTTCGTGCGTTTTTCATTCCAGGCTGTGCCCAAATCCAGACCTGCGCACCGGATCACGCTGGCACTGGTGGTGGTGTGGGCGATGTCGGCGGTTGCGCTGGCCGCATCTGCGTTTCCTCCGCAGACCCGCCTCGGATATCGGACAGGCGATCAATGGGAACCGGCCATCGCAGCCGACAGCCGCGGACATATTTACGTGCTGTATCCGCAATACGGGGCGGTGCCGGGATGCTCCACTTGCAAAGCCCCGACGATGACGCTGCTGGTGAGCGAGGATAACGGGCTTAGCTGGCAGCCGTCGCGGCCTATCCTGCCGCTTGCAACCGGGCAATTTGATGCGCAGATTACGGTCGATCCTGTGGATCATCAAACCGTGTATGCGTCCTGGCTGCAGAACAACAAGCGCGACATTGTGGTCGCGCGTTCGCTGGATTTCGGACGAACCTGGTCGTTCTCGTGGGCGGAACGCGGGCGCGAGGACGCCGATAAACCGACGCTAGCTGTG
>JAICJP010000188.1 GCA_025928375.1 Candidatus Sulfotelmatobacter sp. | reverse complement strand
GTTGGTCTGTTCGTCATCTGGACCACCGAGCGCGTGTTAATGGACCCGCGTTGGCGGTTGCTGGTGATAGTCGGCTTCTGCGGATCATTCACTACCTTCTCCAGCTACGCATTTGAAACCATGTCATTTTTCGAGCAAGGCCAGTGGGGATTGATGCTCGCCAATATTTTTGCCAACAACCTGCTGTGCCTGGGAGGAGCGCTGGCAGGGATGGCCGTCGCACGGGCGATTTGATCATGAGTACCCACCGGACGCTCGAAACGGCGCGACTCAAGCTGCGTCCCTACACCGAGGCAGACATTTTCGAATTGTTGCCGCTAATCGGCACGCGCGAAGTGGCCGCGACCACTCTGCGCATTGCTCACCCGTATTCCGAACAGGACGCAAGAGCTTTTCTCGAGCTGGCAAAAGATCCCGACAAACTCTGGCTGGCTATCACGCTGCGCACCGACGGTCGTCAAATCGGAGGTATCGGCCTTCGCACTGACAACCAACATCAGCACGCCGAGTTGGGCTATTGGCTGGGCGTGCCCTTCTGGGGACAAGGCTTCGCCACCGAAGCCGCCCGTGAAATCTTGCGCTATGGCTTTAAGACGCTCGGTCTGCACCGGATCTTCGCCTCACATTTCAAACACAATTCGGCATCCGGTCACATTCTGAAGAAAATTGGCATGAAGTATGAGGGCTGCCAGCGCGAGCATCTGCGCAAATGGGATCAGTTCGTAGATTCTGAACTGTACGGCATCCTGCGCCGGGAATGGGAGGTACGCGAGTAGAATGCCAGGTGCGATGGCTGTGCAAGTCACAATCTATCTGAACGAAGCCGACCAGTGGCACCATCGGCCATTGCATATGGAGATCCTCAACTATCTTCGCAAGGAGAACGTATTCGCGGCCACGGCGATGCACTGCGTTGCCGGGTTTCTCGGAAGGCACAACGTGGAAACGGCGCACCTGGTCGATAGCGGCGGCAAGCTGCCGGTAATTATTGTCTTTGTCGATACCGACGAACACGTGAACCGCGTTCTGCCGACTCTCAAACAGATGGCCGCACACCGGCTGATCGTGCGCGAGAACGTCGTTTTGGAGCAAGGAAATCTCGAATGATGTCCCCGCAAGATCAAAGTCTTGACATCCTGGCCATCGCGGCCCACCGCGATGATGTGGAGCAAACCTGCGGTGGGACATTGTTGAAAGCCGCACACCGCGGACAGCGCACCGGGATCCTTGATCTCACGCAGGGAGAGATGGGGACGCGCGGAACTGCGGAAGAGCGCGCACGCGAGGCTTCCGATGCAGCCAGCATCTTGGGCTCGCAGTGGCGGCGTGCTCTCGATATTCCCGACGGCCGTGTGGAAAACACCTGGGAGAATCGCCTGAAAGTCGCAGCCGTCATTCGCGAGACCCGTCCCCGCGTCCTGATTCTGCCCTACTGGAAGGGACGCCATCCCGATCACTACACAGCTTCAATTCTGGGATATGAAGCTTGCTTTCTGGCGGGACTAGCGAAGCTAGCGATCAGCCCCCAGCCATCGACCCCCGATAGTCAAATCCAACGGCTAGCGCCTCATCGCCCGTTCAAAATCGTTTACGCCACCCTGTACTTCGACGTTAGGCCTACATTCGTCGTCGATATCAGCGAACAGTTCGAGGCCAAGTTCGCTTCCATTCTTGCCTACAAGTCGCAGTTCAGCAATCAGGACGCCGGCAAAGATCTGTTCCCCGCTCACGAGGAAATTCGCGCGCGCGTCGACGCCATGGCTCGCTTTTACGGAATGCTGGGAGGAGTTACACACGCCGAGCCCTTCCTGCAAAAAGAGGTTGGCCTGGTGGACGACTTATTGGCCATTCCGGTCAAATCCATTTAACATCGCAGAACCCTGCAAACACTTCCAAAGGAGCGAAACTTTTATGGTGCGAGGAGTTTTCTTTTTTCTTGTAATGGTATTGGCCGCCTCAGCCGCGGCGCAGACTGGAACCTGGAAGATCGATCCCAACCACTCCTCAGCGCAGTTTTCCGTCCGCCACCTGGGCGTTTCAACCGTGCGCGGCGCCTTCACCAAGGTGAACGGCTCGGGCACCTACGATTCCTCCGACCCCACCAAGACTTCTCTGGAAGCAACCATCGAAGCCAGTTCGGTCGATACCCGCGTCGAAATGCGCGATAACGATCTGCGCAGTCCCAATTTCCTTGACGTGCAGAAGTATCCCGCCATCACGTTCCATTCCAAGCAAGCCAAAAGCGCCGGACCCGGCAAGCTGCAAATCATCGGTGACCTCACCATTCACGGCATCACCAAAGAAGTTGTTCTTGATGTGGACGGACCCTCCGCCCCCATCAAAGACCCATGGGGAAACCAGCGCATCGGCGCATCCGCGAGCACAAAGATCAATCGCAAGGATTTCGCCGTAAACGGCGCGCCGGGAGTGGTAGGGGACGATATCGCAATCACAATCGATGTCGAGTTAATCCAACCCAATAAATGAACTTGTAGGGACAGCCGCCTCGGCTGTCCAGTCGAGCGAAGCTCGACAGCGATGTGCACATGGGGCCCGGCATCCGGGCCGGACAGCCGAGGCGGCTGTCCCTCCATCACTTTTTCAGAGCCACCGCCAACCCATCCCGGATCGGCAACAGCGTCGTGTAGAAATCTCCCGAGTCATACAGCTTGCGGTTGAACTCGAGAATGGCCTTGGTCCGGGCATCAGGATTCTTATCCGCAACCCGCCCGCTCCAGAGAACGTTGTCGGTAATGAATAATCCTCCCTTGCGCAAACGCGGAGCAATCAGCCGCAACACGCGCGGGTAGTCCTCTTTATCGACATCGTTGAAGATGATGTCGAACTCCTGCTTTTCCTCGGAGAGAATCTCCAGAGCGTCCCCTGTGCGCAGCACGATTTGCCGGGAAACGCCTGCGCGCGTGAAGTATCCCCGGGCGCGCTCCGCATTCTGGGAATCGCCGTCGGTGTAGATGACCGTGCCGCCTTCCCCCACTGCCTGGGCCCACCAGATCGTGGAATAGCCAATGGCGGAGCCCAGCTCAAATACTTTGCGCGCGTTAATCATCAGCGCTAGCTGCTGCAGGACACGAGCCACAGCAGGTCCGACAATCGGGATGCTCTTCTCGGTGGCGTACTGCTCCATTTCAGTGAGCACTGCATCCCGCTTCGGCAACATGGAATAGAGGTAATCGTCGACCGGCCCGGCGGTGGTGAAGTTGTAGTGCCGCCAACTCGCCGGACTCTGCTTCTTCTTGCTTGGACTCACACGATTCCTTTCTGACCGGAACTGGATCCTATGCAGTGCGTTGACGAATCCCGTGGGTCGCAACATCTTTTTCCCCGAGAGTTTCGCCGGGTTTAATTTCCACAATCTCAATCCCAGGAGCCAGCTTGTGCAACTCGCTGGGCCTGCCGGTGAGGACGGGAAAGGTCGCGAAGTGCATCGGAATGACCGATTTCGGTTTGAGGAGATTACAAGCGTACGCCGCCTCCCGCGGTCCCATGGTGTAATGGTCCCCGATGGGCAACATCACAATCTCCGGCGCATAAAGGTCGCGGATGATCCCCATATCGCTGAACACATTCGTGTCCCCAGCGTGATAGATTTTCAGGCCTGTCGAGAACTCAATCACATATCCGCAAGCCTCCCCGCCATAGACCAGTTCATCGCCATCCTGAATCCCGCAGGAGTGGTCGGCATGCACCATGGTGACTTTGATATCGCCCACGATCTGCGTACCGCCTTTATTCATCTCCGCCACGTTCTTGGCGCCTTTCTTTCCCAGCCAGCGCGCCAGCTCCGGAATGCCCACCACGATGGGGTTGTGCTGTTTGCAGATTTCGACCGCATCCCCGATGTGGTCGCCGTGACCATGCGTACACAGCAGCACGTCGACTTTCTTTATTTTCTTTTCAGAATCCGGGCACGCGGGATTGTTCATGACCCAGGGATCGATAATGACAGTTTTGCCACCCGGAGTCTCAATCCGGAACGTTGCGTGGCCTAACCACGTGAGTTTGATGCCTTTCAGATTCATAGCTCCTAGCTCCTAGCCGCTAGCTTCTAGCCATCTACTTTTTCAGAATCGGCGAAGCTAGTTTAATATGAAACGCCATGCCAGAACTTAAGGTGCTGATTCCCCGCGCGGACGTTGCCCGGCGTGTGAGTGAATTAGGCGCGCAGATTTCCAAAGACTTCGCAGGCCAATCGGTGATTCTCGTGGGCGTACTGAAAGGGGCCGCAATCTTTCTTTCCGATCTCGCGCGCCATCTCGATCTGGATGCTACCTTCGATTTCATCGGCGTATCCAGCTATGGCAATCGTCCCAGCCCGAGCCAGGAGCTCATGAGCGGTTGGGATTCGACCGGAGAAGTCAAGCTCACCAAAGATGTCGATCAGAGCATGAAAGACAGGAACATCATTCTCGTCGAGGATATTCTCGACACCGGTCTGACCATGACGTACTTGAAACAACTGCTCATGGCCCGGCAGCCGCGCAGCTTGAAGGTCGCTGCCCTGCTGGATAAACCGTCGCGCCGCAAGCTTCCCCTGGAAGGCGATTACGTCGGATTTAAGATTCCGGACGAATTTGTGGTCGGCTACGGCCTCGATTACGCCGAAAAATACCGCAATCTGCCAGACATTTGTGTAGTCCCGAGAGAGTAAGCAGGCCCGTGTACCGCGCCCGGAACGCGCTTTCGCACTCTGTTTGCCCAGCAGCATTACCCCTGTATCCACAGGGCATGAAAAGCTGACTGCTATCATTACCTGCATGAGTTCTGTGGTTTCCAAACCGGACCCATCCCCGGCCGAGTCGCTGTTGCTCGATGTCGCCGACGTGCTCGCTACGTCCTTAGACCTCGACACCACGCTGCGCCGTGTTGCTGAAGTCGTCCGCAAGGTCATCAACTACGAAATCTTTGCCATTCTGCTGCTCAACGAGAAGACGCAGGAAATGCGCTTCCGTTTTCAGATCGGCTATCCTCCGGAGTTTGCGGAAAAGACTCGGGTGAAGGTGGGCGAAGGGGTCACCGGACTGGCCGCCCAGTTGCGTGAGCCGGTGCTCATTGACGATGTGCGGGAAGATCCCCGTTATATCGAGGCCATTCCCAACGTTTGCTCGGAATTAGCCATTCCGCTGATCACGAAGAATCGCGTCATCGGCGTCATTGATATCGAAGGTCGCGAACCGCGCTACTTTACGGAAGAACATCAACGTCTGCTCACTCTCGTCGCGTCGCGCATGGCAGCAGGCATCGAGAACGCGCAACTCTATACCCGCACGACCAAGCAGGCGCGCATCCTGCTGCTGCTCAACGAAATTGCCCGCGAGCTAACGTCCATCCTCAATCTGGATGAGTTGCTCGGACGCATTGCAGAACTGGTCCGGCGCCTGATCGATTACCAGATGTTCAGTATTCTCCTGCTCGATCCTTCCGGGCAGAAGTTGCAGCATCGCTTCGCGTTGCGCTTCAACGAGAACATTCACCTGAAGCACGAAATCCCGATGGGTCGCGGCTTGGTGGGATATGCCGCCGAGAGCAAAGAGAGCGTGCTGGTCCCGGACGTGACCAAAGATCCGCGATACGTGGAGGCCAATCCCGAGACCCGCTCTGAACTGGTGGTCCCGCTGGTCTACAAGAGCAAGGTGGTTGGCGTGCTCGACCTTGAGCATACGCGGCGCGGATTCTTCACCGATGAGCACAATCGCACCATGACCACGCTCGCCGCGCAAATCGCCATCGCGATTGAAAATGCCCGCCTCTACGAGGAGATTGAGCGGCAGGAACGCCGCTTGGAACGCGATCTCTCCCTGGCCCGTGAGCTGCAGAGCCGACTGCTGCCCCAGACCAATCCCAAGCTGGCTCACCTTGACGTAGCCGCGAAATTCGTCCCGGCGCGCACCATCGGTGGAGATCTTTACGATTTCATTCCCTATTCCATGTCGCGGCTTGGCATTGTGATCGGCGACGTTAGTGGCAAGGGCGCTCCGGCCGCGATTTACGCCGCGCTGGTCAGCGGCATTATCCGCTCGCATGCCCCAATCGAGCCGGCGCCCGGAGAGATGCTCTCTGCCGTGAATCTCTCGTTGGCAGAGCGTCGCATCGAGGCCCAGTTCGTTTCCATCATCTATGCGGTGTGGGACGATGCCCAACGCATTCTAACCGTCTCCAATTCCGGACTTCCCCGCCCCATTTTCGTACATGATGGAAAGAACGAGGTCATCGAGGCAACCGGGCTGCCGCTCGGCCTGTTTGACGAAGCGGAGTATGACGAGTTCCAGTTCCGCATGAAGCCGGGAGATATGTTCGTGTTTTTCAGCGACGGCATTCTCGATGCCCGCAATAGCAACGGAGAACTATTCGGACGCGGACGCACCGAAAGAGTCGTGGCCGGATGCGCAGACAAGTCCGCCGCGTGCGTGGTCGATTCCATCTTCAAGGCCGTAGCCGAGCACTCCGCGGGAGTCGAAGCCTTCGACGATCAGACGGTAGTGGCCATCCGGGTACGAGGTAGCTCTTCCCACAAAAAGAAATGACGTCCTCTTCCCAGAGTCTGCGGGCTGCCCGTCCGCCGGGATTCATCTACCGCGACACGAAGCAGGGGCTGTTGCGGCGCGATGGTCCGCCGGTGTTGCATTGCGAAAATGTGCCTATTCCCAAGCTGGTGAAGAAATACGGCACGCCCCTCTACATCTATTCGGCAGGCATGATTCACGAGCGCTACGCGATATTCGATCGCGCGTTCCGCGAACTCGATCACACCATCTGCTATTCGGTGAAAGCGAACTCCAACCTGAGCATTCTGCGGCTGCTGGCAAAAAAAGGCTGCGGGTTCGATGTGGTGTCGGGGGGTGAACTGCAACGCGTCCTCGCCGCCGACAAGAAAGCAGCGAAATGGGTGGTCTTTTCCGGGGTTGGCAAAACCCGGGAGGAACTCACCACCGCCCTGAAGGCCGAAATCATGCTCTTCAATGTCGAGAGCGAATCGGAGTTGTGGGCGCTGGCGGAGTGCGCGGGACGGCTGCACACCACCGCTCCCGTCGCATTGCGTGTGAATCCTGACGTCGCCGCGGACACCCATCCCTACATCTCCACCGGCCTGCATAAACACAAATTCGGCGTGCCCATCCGGGATGCGCGCGAGCTTTATCACAAGGTATCCAGCGCCCGCTACCTGAGCGTGCGCGGAGTCAGCGTTCACATTGGATCCCAGATCACCGACGCCGCTCCCTTTGGCGAGGCTATGGCGCGAGTCGCGGATCTAGTCGGCGAATTGCGCCAGGATGGCCATGATATTGCCTATGTCGATGCCGGAGGCGGGCTGGGAATTTCCTATGAAAAGCCAGCCTCAAATTTCTCTGAAAAGGTGACTGCGTACGCGCGCGCTTTGACCGGTCCTCTACGCGATCTGGATGTGCGAATCCTGCTTGAACCAGGACGCTCAATCGTCGGTCCCGCCGGGGTTCTGGTGACCTCTGTCGTCTACAAGAAAGCGAATGATGGAAAGCGCTTTTTAGTGGTTGACGCCGCCATGAATGACTTGATCCGTCCCGCGCTCTATGGCGCACATCACGACATCGTACCGATCCTGCAGCGTACCGATCCTGCCATAAAGCCCGAAACTGTCGATATCGTCGGGCCCATTTGCGAGACGGGTGATTTCTTTGCGCGCGATCGCCAGATGTCGGGCGTCGAAGAAGGAGACCTGCTCGCCATTCTCGATGCCGGCGCCTACGGGATGGCCTTGGCCTCAAACTACAACACGCGTCCGCGCGCGGCAGAAGTGCTGGTCACAGGAAGTTCGAGCAAGGTGATTCGACGCCGCGAGAATATCTCTGACCTGCTTCGCCCGGAAGTTTAGCCCGCCAGGTCCGGCCGCTCTCCCCACTTCATCTTCGAACGCAGGACGGTAAAGAAGTCCGTTCCCGTGCGAAACAGGCTCACCATGTGCTCCGAACGCCGGCAGCGCACGCGGTCACCGTCTCGCAGGTCCAGCCCAGGCTGCCCATCCAGGCTGAGGTATGCAACTTCTTCTTCGCTGCGCAACAGGATTTCGATCTCCGACGAATCCGGAACTACGAGCGGACGATGGGTCAGCGAATGCGGCGCGACTGGAGTGATCACTAACGCCCTTACGCTCGGCATCAGCACCGGGCCGCCGGCGGAAAGCGAATACGCGGTGGAACCTGTCGGAGTAGCGATGATCATGCCATCCGCGCGATATCCCGACACAAACGCCTTGTCCACGTAAAGATCGTAAGTGTTCAGCCGGGCCAGCGGCGTCTTGTTCACCACGGCATCGTTAAAAACCAGGTACCTGCCGCGCACCACCCCGTCGCGATGCATCTCCACCTGCATTAGCGTGCGCTGTTCCACCGGGGCCCGTCCCTGCGCGATTGCGTCAAGCATGCTGTATAGCGACTGCAACGGGACCTCAGTCAGGAATCCCAGAGAACCGAGGTTCACCCCAAGCAACGGCACACCAATGGCCGCGGTGATTCGGGCAGCAGATAGCAGAGTTCCGTCCCCTCC
>JAICJP010000417.1 GCA_025928375.1 Candidatus Sulfotelmatobacter sp. | reverse complement strand
GTTCTGGGAACACTCGCTGGGATGCGCCCTGGTTTGCCGCCATTTTGCGCGCACGATCTCCTATCCAGATCCGCAAAAGGCCTATCTTGCCGGGCTACTTCACGATCTTGGCATCATCGTCAATTTGTGGGGTCTTCCCAGGGAATTTCGCAGTGCTTTCGAACGCGCCCGCAGCGAGCGCATTCCGCTGCATGAAGCCGAGCAAGCTGTTCTCGGATTTACGCACTGCGATAGCGGACGGCTGCTGGCAGCGAACTGGGACCTCTCCGCCGACATGTGTGCAGTCGTGTCCCTACACCACTGCTCGTACGAATCCAGCGAACACGCTTCCCTGATTGCGGTCGTCGAACTCGCCGATCTGCTGTGCCGGGTGAGCGGTCTGAATTACGGATACCTCGAAAATCGGCAGGTGAATGTGTTGGAACAGCCGGGATTCACTGTGCTGTTGCAAAAGTTCCCGGCGTTGCGGGACTTCGATTGGGCCCGCCTGACTTTCGAACTCGATTCCTACATGGACGAGGTACACAGCCTGGTGCATGCGATTTACCGGAAATGACAGAGAATGCTTCAAATCGTTCGCTGGCGCGCATACTGATTGTGGACGACAGTGCTTTCATGCGCGCTGCGCTGGCGCGCATGATCAAATCTGAAGCCGGTTTTGAGGTCGTCGGAACGGCGTGCAGCGGGGCAGATGCTTTAGGAAAGATTCCTGCATTGGATCCAGATGTGGTTACTCTGGACGTGCAAATGCCAGGAATGGACGGCGTAGAAACTCTGCGCCACATCATGACTGACTTCCCGCGGCCTGTCATTATGGTTAGCGCGGCGACTGATAGAGATGCCGAGATTACGTTCAATGCGCTGAGCGCCGGCGCATTCGATTGTGTTGCCAAGCAGATGTCGGCCACATCGCTCGAGATCGCCCACATCCGTTCGGACCTGATCTCGAAAATTCATGCCGCTTGCCAAGCGCGGCGTTCGCGTCTACCGCATTCGCTTTCGCGCAAGCCCCCGCAGCGCGCCCACGAAAGAGATGCAGCATTTCGGGGGAGGAATCCAGCCATTGTGGCAATTGGCACCTCGACCGGCGGACCGAGAGCTTTGGAACAAATCCTTCCCAGCCTGCCCGGAGACTTCCCCATTCCCATTGTGATCGTGCAGCATATGCCTGCGAGCTTTCTCACTTCGTTTGCACAGCGGCTGCATTCGCTCTGCGCCATTGAGGTTCATGAAGCCAGAAATAAAGAAGCTGTTCGCTCCGCAACGGCCTATCTCTGCCCGGCCGGTCTGCACATGAGAGTGCAGGGGGGCACGCCTGGGTCGCCGGTTTTCATTTCGCTCGACAGAAATCCAGCGGACGCGCTGCACATTCCTTCGGCCGACGTGCTCATGGAATCCGTTGCCAAAGTTTATGGAAGCCGGGCTATGGGAGTGATCCTGACCGGCATGGGCTCGGACGGCTCACAAGGAATGAAAGCCATTCATGGCGCCGGCGGGCTCACCATCGGGCAGGATGAGGCCACGTGCACGGTTTATGGTATGCCGCGCGCGTGCGCTGAACTTGGTGTGCTGGTGCGTGTCGTCCCGTTGTCAGAAATTCAGGGTGAACTCCTGCGAGCTGTGCGGCGCCGCATGCCGGCATAAACACCGCTCATTTCGGTGCACTTAGCACCGTCTCAAACGGATCGAGCACGATCTTTCGCGTTCCAGCGGGCGCGGAGAGCCGGAACGCAGTCTCGTCCCCATCGGCAAACACGCGGCCCAGCAAGACGTACTGCTTACCCGCAGCTATCGCGTATACCGGAAGCGATGTCACCAGGTCCTCGGGTGCCTGCTTCTGCAAAATGGTTCCGGTCACCGTAACACCGCTTCCCTTGGCGGAAAACTTCACGCCTTTCAGCTCAAACTTGGGAAGCGAGATGCCATTTACCCATCCTTCCAGAAACCAATCCAGCGATTTTTTCTGTTCGTAACGGAGTGAAGGCGGAAGCTCTTCGGCGAAGACATCCATCAGTTCCCTGGTGCTGATCGCCCTGCCCTCATATCGCTGGCGAACCCTTCGCAGGGCTCGGACAAAGGGTTCCTCGTAGTTGCCTTTGCTCCGAACCTTGCCTTCAGAGCTCTCCGCATCCTTGAGCATCGTTCGGAGCATGTGAAACAGCCACGTTCCCCGGCCATAGGTAAGGACCTCATAACTTTGCGGCGAGCGAGAGGACACAAGCCGCGTTCCGAGCGTCACCGGTCCTGCGTCCTCCGGAGATCTTTCTTCCTGATCCTTGGTGGCCAGTTCGCGGCGGTATTCCTCCATGATCATGCGGAATCCTGCCGGATTCTGCTCCTGCAGCATCATCAGCGTGGAGTATTGCGAGAGCCCTTCTGAGAGCCATTGATCGCGATAACTGCTCCAGGAGACCAGGTCGCCCCACCACTGATGCGCCGTCTCATGAGCAGGTACGAGTCGCTGCAGCAGGATTTGCGTGGCACCGTAACGCAGCTGCTCCCGTTCCTGATCACTCAGGAAGGCGTAAGAGGATAAGAACACCAGGCCGGGCCAACCCTGGCTGGCACGCCCCGGCAGTTGGGTCAGCGCCAGATGACTATAAGGAAAGGGGCCGAAGCGGTCGGAAAAATACTGAATGGCTTGCGCCGCCTCCTCGCCGACCCTGACCTCATTCTGCGCCGGCGAAGGACGCACTGGCAGGATGACCTGCGGCCGCCGCATCGGAGTCTGCGGGGGAGGAGCGATCACCTGAATTTGTCCTGTAGGAAAATCTTTCTCCACACCGCGGGTGGCGTAGGTTTCGATTGAGACATTGGCAACGCGAGTCGTGGCTTCACGGTACTTGCCGAGATTGAAGCCAGCGAGTGGAATAGGCCGATCCGAAACCCACCGCGTCACCTGCTGCCCGTTCGCCTTATGATCCGACGAAACCTCTGCAGGTTTTCCTGTCGCGACCAGGGTCCAGTCTTGCGGGTAACTGAACTGCAGGTCGAAATCAGCCATCTCCATGCCGCGGTTCGGATACCAGGTCCCGCGAGCGCCAACATACAGCAACCCGCTGCCCTGTTCCTGCAGAACTTCTCCCCCGTAGGAAAATTCCAGTTCGAACTTCTGACCGGTTCGCGTGGGCTCTGGAAGTACAACCGCGATCACATCGTTACCTCGGCGTGAAAGTTCCGTGCCTTCCAGGGAGGGATTGTGAATGAACTCCACCGGGCGGCCGTCGAGGGTTACGCTGTCGGTTGGCAGGAAGCGCGAAAGTTCAAACAGCAGCGTTCTTTCGCCCCCGTCGAGCACCTCGCATTGCAAGCGCGCGCGCGCCTGAATGCGTTTGGGAGGCGTCACCTCGGTGTTAATGGCGTAGCGGCGCACGGCAATGCGGCTGGCTCGGAGCCTCTGGTTCTGGGGCTGAGGAGAGCTGTCCAATTTCGGCCGCCTGGATGTTGTGCTCGGCGAAAACGAAGTCCACACGTCGTAGTAGTTCTCCCCGTCGACGAGTTTGGCTTGGCCAGCCTGTACTTGCTCGGGTGCAGTCGAGTCAAAAAAGACGTCGAACACTCCTAATGTGGCGCCCTGCAGGCGCGCGTGCAGAAATCGATCAGACGCGCTGGATTGCTGGCCGGAACTGCCCGACGCTCCACTCGCGGGCAGCATGCGGCTGAAGGTCATGAGCAGCCTCATAGCATCAATGGGGGCAAGATTTTTGGCGGTCGGCGCCCAACGGTCTACAAACTGCTGCTTCTCGTCGCTGGCGCGCAGATCCG
>JAICJP010000431.1 GCA_025928375.1 Candidatus Sulfotelmatobacter sp. | reverse complement strand
CGGTGCTGCAAGGCATGCAGGCCAAGGTAGGCCAGCTTTTCCGCCTCGGGATGGGAGAAGATGGCGACCACTCCACACTCGTCGTGAAATTTGTCAGGAATCTGCATTTAGTCCTTAGTCCTTAGCCGTCAGTCCTTAGCGCTGAGCTCTTAGCTTGTTTGCTTACACGTTCACTAGTTCGGGATCAGTTTTCAGCGACGCTTCCAATGCGCCTTCGTACGCCTGATTTAATTCCGACGCTGCCGCCGAGATCACTGTCTTGCCGTCCAGCATGATCTCGAGCCTCTCCAGGATGGTTTCGCCAATCTTCTCCGCAGCGACGCCGTGTGTTCCCGCTACTTCTTTGATTCGCGCCAGGTGCGCGGGGTCGCAGGAGACTACGATTCGGCTGGGATCCTCGCCGAACAGTGCAAATGCGGGAGGAAGCCCCTCGCTTGCCAGTTCAACCCGGGCTCCCATGCCCTTGGGGAACGTCTTTTCCGCCAGCGCCACTGCGATTCCGCCGTCGCTGCAGTCGTGCACCGACTCGAGCAATCCATCCCGGATCAGGTTGATGATCGCCTTCTGCAGAGCTGCTTCTTTCTCCAAGTCGATTTCCGGCGGATATCCCCAGAGCGTGCCCAGAATTTCTTTGGCGTATTCGGACGAGCCGAACTCAGTTTCGGCATCCGTCATATCGCCGGTCTCTCCCGCGCGCAATAGCACGATGGTGCGTTTGGGGGCGGTGAAATGCATCCTGGCGGCTTTGTGAACGTCTTCGAGGACGCCCACCACTCCGAGCACAGGCGTGGGGTAAATACCTTCGCCGAGCGTCTCGTTGTAAAAACTCACGTTGCCGCCGGTGATGGGGATCTCCAACTCCTCGCACGCCTTGGTGATGCCGTCGATGGTCTGCGAGAACTGCCACATGATGTGCGGCTTCTCCGGGTTGCCGAAGTTCAGGCAATTGGTGGCGCCGATGGGCGTCGCGCCGGAGCACGCGACTTTGCGGGCAGCCTCGGCTACAGCGTGCATCGCCCCCACTCGCGGGTCGAGATAACACCAACGTCCGTTGCCGTCGAGAGCCATGGCCAACCCGCGGTTCGAGCCCTTGATGCGGATCACGCCGGCATCCCCGGAACCGGGGGCCTCGACCGTGTTGGTCTGCACCATGTGATCGTATTGTTGCCACACCCAGCGCTTGCTGGAGATGTTGGGGCTGGAGAGAAGCGCCTGCAATTGTGCGGTGAAGTCGCCGCTCTCTGCAAAGGCAATATGCTGGGGCTTCTCTCGAGGGACTGGGGGCTCCCAGCGCGCCAACGGGCGCTTGTATAGGGGCGCCTCATCGGTGAGCGCGGGATTTGGAATCTCAGCTACGACTTCTCCATGCTGAAGGACTCGGAGCACGTTGCTAGTGGTCACTTTGCCAACTTCAACGGCGTCCAGTCCCCATTTTTCAAAGACGCGGAAGACTTCCTCTTCTCGTCCTTTCTGCGCGACCAGCAGCATGCGCTCCTGCGATTCGCTCAGCATGATCTCGTAAGGAGTCATACCGGTCTCGCGCTGGGGAACGCGGTCGAGTTCGATTTCGATGCCCACTCCGCCGCGGCCGCCCATTTCGCAGGTGGAGCAGGTCAGTCCGGCGGCACCCATGTCCTGAATGCCAATGATCGCTCCCGTCTGCATCGCTTCGAGACAGGCCTCCAGCAGGAGCTTCTCCAGGAAAGGATCGCCAACCTGCACGTTGGGACGCTTCGCTTCCGAAGCCTCACTGAATTCCTCGCTGGCCATGGTCGCGCCGTGAATCCCGTCGCGCCCGGTCTTTGCGCCCACATAGATGACGGGATTGCCTTCGCCTGCCGCACGGGCGTAGAAGATCTCATTTTTGCGTACCAGGCCGAGCGCGAACGCGTTGACTAGAGGATTGCCCGAGTAGCAGGGCTCGAACTTGGTCTCTCCGCCGAGATTGGGCACACCGAAGCAGTTTCCATAGGACGCGACGCCGCTGACCACGCCTTCGAGGATTGAGTGATTTCTGTGAATGTCGCGCTGGGACGCGGAGGGCTGGCTCGCCTGCCCCTTGATCGGGCCGAAGCGCAGAGAATCCATGACTGCGACCGGCCTTGCTCCCATGGTGAAAATATCCCGCAGAATTCCGCCGACGCCGGTGGTCGCTCCCTGGAACGGCTCAATGAAAGACGGATGATTATGCGATTCAATCTTGAAGGCGCAGGCCCAGCCCTCGCCAATGTCGATGATGCCGGCGTTTTCGCCCGGCCCTTGCAGCACCAACTTGCTGCGGGTGGGGAGGCGTTTCAAGTGCACGCGCGAAGACTTGTAGGAGCAATGCTCGCTCCACATCACGCTGAAGATGCCGAGTTCGGTGAGGGTAGGCTCACGTCCGCCGAGCAGCTTTTTGATCTTTTCGTACTCGTCAGCGGTAAGCCCGTGCTGCCGGATGGTCTCCGGGGAAATGGCAGGAGTCAAGGAAGTAGGCATGGGAAGGAAGTTCTATTGTCGCATTTTGGGGTGCTCCTGGGATAGGGGCTGCTGCAAAGCTGGTGCAGTTGCGGACGATTTCTCCTGCTAGGATTTCTGGAGATGAAATCCATCGTGGTGGGCACCGCCGGGCACATTGATCACGGAAAAACGGCGCTGGTGAAGGCGCTGACCGGGATCGACGCCGACCGGCTCGAGGAGGAGAAACGGCGCGGTATCACCATCGATCTGGGTTTCGCCCACATGGACCTGCCTGCGCTAGATGGCGGAACATTGCATCTTGGTTTTGTGGACGTGCCCGGACACGAGCGTTTCGTCCGCAACATGCTGGCCGGGGTCGGCGGAATCGATCTCGTTTTATTTGTCATTGCGGCGGACGAATCCATCAAGCCGCAGACTCGCGAGCACTTTGACATCCTGCAGCTGCTCGGCGTCAGCCGTGGAATTACTGTTCTTACCAAATCCGATGCGGTCGATCCGGAGACTCTGGATGTAGTGCGGCTTGAGGTGGAGGAGTTCCTCCGAGGAACGTTCCTGGAATCCTCGAGGGCACCGATCATAGCGGTGAGTTCGCTGACCGGGGCAAATCTTGACGAGCTCAAGGGATCGATCGCCGTCGCAGCAGCGGAGGTACAAGCCAGGGATTCTGAGGCCCTGGCCCGGCTGCCGATCGATCGTGTCTTCACCATGAAGGGCTTCGGCACTGTGGCCACTGGAACTTTGATCTCAGGCACGATTCGCAAAGAGGAAGAACTGCAGGTCTTGCCTGGGAGAGATCGAGTGCGAGTACGCGGAGTGCAGGTGCACGGCCACGATGCGGAGAAAGCTGTGGCCGGACAACGCACCGCCGTGAATGTGGCGGGCGCCAGTACCGCCGACCTGACGCGAGGGATGACACTGGCTCCGCCCGATACCTTTGCCGCAACCAATGTGATCGATGTGAAGATTCGGCTGCTGGCTTCCGCACCGCGCTCCTTGAAAAACCAATCGCGCGTACATTTTCATTGCAACACTATGGAAACTGTCGCCGAGATCGTG